>JBAYOX010000025.1:0-12978 GCA_041678025.1 Aminobacteriaceae bacterium | reverse complement strand
TGCTCCGGGGAGGGAGCGACCCTCCCCGGCAGGCGATCTATTTTATCGCTATGTTCAGTTCCTTCAGTACTCCCTTTACGTAATCGGCGCTCGACTTGGTGTCCTCGGAGAGGAACTTCACGTCGTCCTCGGTGACACTCTCAAGCTTATTGTTGGTCACGCAGTTGCGTATGTAGGAGTTCCTCGCCTTGTCTAGGTCGAAGTCACGGACCTTGATGAACGAGGGATCCTTCGGGAAGATGATGTTCGTGCCGGGTTTCTCGTCGTCCGGGTTGCCGAACAGCAGCTCGACTCCGTTGCTGCGAGCGAAGGAGAGCTGGGGCATCGGGTGCTTGCCCGCGCCGGTGTACTCTGTCTCCTGCACGAGGATGGTCTGGTCGGCGTCCATCTCCTGAGCGACTGCGAACGCGGCGGTAAGCGACGTGTTGCCTGCCGGGCCGCGCTCCAGCCCCTCGAGCACAGCCAGGGCCTCGGTGATGTAGAAGACCTCGCCCTGCTTCACAAGGACGTAGCGGTCGAGGTAGCGCAGCGGACGGGCGGCGTTGCGCGGTACGTCCGCACGATCCGGCCATGTGGCGAACGGGATGCCGAAACCGGTGTGGCCGGTGGTGAAGGATTTGCGGTTGAAGTCGTGATCGGAGGCCATGTGCAGGCCGGAGAGGTCGACGCTGGCGCCGACGATCTCCGTGTCGGTCGCGCCCGCCTTCAGCACGCCGCGCGCGGTGCCAGTGACGTTGCCGCCGCCTGCGTGGGTGATAAGCACCTTATCCGGGGCCTTGCCGGTGTTAGCCTTGAACTGCTCCACCAGCTCGTATCCAAGAGTCTCGACTCCCGCGATGCCGAACGGGGTGTACAGGGAGGCGTTGAAGTAGCCTGTCTCCTCAAGCAGCAGGAGGAAGGTGTAGAACAGCTCCGGACCGACCGAAAGCTGAACGACTTCGGCGCCGTAAGCCTCGCAGGCGCGGAGCTTCTCTAGGATCTCTGGCTGTCCGATCATCCTGCTGTCGTAGCACTCCTGCACTATTATGCTCTTAAGCCCTCTCATGGCCGCCTGGGAGGCGACGGCCGCTCCGTAGTTGCCGCTCGTCGCCGCGATCACTCCCTTGTAGCCGTTCCGCTTGGCGTGGTAGACCGCGTTCGCCGCACGTCTGGCCTTGAAGCTGCCCGACGGGTTGGCCGCCTCGTCTTTTATGAAGATACGTGCGCCCTTCCCCTTTGGGGAGAACTTGCGGACGAGGGCTGTCAGGTTGCGAAGCTCGAAGATCGGAGTGTCGCCGACACCGGTTGAGGACTGGATCTCGCGGATCTCTTCAAGTGTATAGCCTGCCTCGCGCATCATCCGCTCGTACTCGAAGCCCACTCCGCCGGTCTCGAATACGCTGTAGTCAATGCCGACGGCCTGCTTCATTATCTCGTTTCTGCGCCCCATCACCGCGGCGTAGGACATATCGAGGTTAGTCATTGCGGGTCGCCTCCTCAAGAAGATTTTTCAACTGCATGTCCATCTTAAGAAGCTCAGGGACGAAGTTGCCGAAGTCGTGAATGTAACGGGGGTTTATCGCGAAGAGCTCGCCCTTGGTGTGCCTGCCGGTTACTGTCTCAACCTCGACCTGCTCGCCGATAGAGGCGTCCGCGCATGCGAACCCCTTCACCCACAGAAGCAGCGGAACCTTCTTCGTGTCCTCCGGTACCTGCGGGGCTCTCTCCTCGGGGGTCAGGACAGTCTGGCGTATCTGAACCCAGTCTCCCTTTTTTGCTCGTTCCATACCGTGTTCACCCTTTCATCTTTAAAAAGGCGCGCGAAGAGCTCGCACGCCGTGTTGACCGTGAGGGGGCCGCACCGTGCGAGGTACGGGCTCGGTGCGGCAAATAGTTCTGTGCGTTACTCCTCGATCATCTCCCGGACGTCGCCCATTATCGCTCGGGGCACAGGCAGATCGAGCATCGTTTTGAGGCCGGGGCGGGCGTTGATTACGTGAGGAATCATGTTCACGCACATGGCGATGGTGCCGATGCCGCCCGGGACCTCGGGCTTGTTGGCCATGTTGACCTCGGGCACGCCCTTTATAACGACGTAGTCACCGGTGTCAACTCCGCCAAGTTGCGGCTCTATCTGCTGCGGGTGGTCCATCTCGATCTTGACCTCTCCGTCGACATATCCGAAGCCCTTCATAGCGCAACCGGCTACGTTGCCGGCCTTTGCGAAGCCGTAAGGCGACTTCCGGTCGACCTCGGTAACTATGGGCTCCATCGACTGCTCGACCTTGTCGACCTTCCAGCCAATGGCCTCGGCGATCATGTTGATGGACTCGACGAACCCGACGTGCCCCGCAAGGTTGCCCTCATCCCTCTTTTTAATGAACTCATCGACGGTGATGCCGATGCCCTGCTCCTCCATGACTGCCGGGCCGAAGGGGCTGAGGCTGTTCACGCGGCGCGAGAGCACATGATCGACGCTCTCGCAGGCTCCGGTGAAGATGACGACCAGCAGGTCCATGATGAGCCCGGGGTTGATGCCAGTGCCAAGAACAGAGACCTTGTGCTGCTTGGCCAGGCGGTCGATCTCCGCTGCTAGCTCCGGCTCGGCGGCCTTCGGGAAGGCCATCTGCTCTGCGCTGGAGATTACATTCAGGCCGTTCTCGACGCACATCTTGATCTTGTCGAAGGCACCCTTCACGAACGAGTCCGTGCAAAGCAGGACGACGTCGGCCGCGCCGGGCTTGATTGTGTCCTCCGCTGCTGTCAGGAGGACATCAGGACGGTCTCCTCTGGGCGTCTCCAAAAACTCGTACATGCTCTTGCCAAGTTTCGCTCCCCGGGCGACTACGCCGACGATCTCAAAGCCCTTCTTCTTCAGCATAAGATCGGCCATGCCCCTGCCCATGGCTCCTAGTCCCCAGATAATCACCCTGACTGGCGCTTGTCTCATCTTGTCATGAACCTCCTGTATTGTATTGGCGTTGCCTCTAAACCCGAACAACGTGGTTGCACGGATTTATTTTTATGGGAAGATGCGATAAAGCGTATCGGAGAAATGAACAACGGTTAAATATTACGAAGCGTTGAAAACAATAATAAATAATATTCCTTTTATTATGCCCATTGTACTTGAATCGACATAAAAAGTAAACAGGGGAGGTGGGATCCTGGCGTTGCGGATAAGCCTTCCATATGTTATCTTATCGCAAAAGAATTTTCAATGAATAACAATCCGGGGTATTATGTGTGTTGACGCCTGTCCGCCGGGTTAATCGTTTATTGACGTAAGTGCTGCGCGTCGCCTGAGAGGATATGCGCGTTCAAGTTTATTGAGGAGGGAAAAAGATGAACGAGCGAATACGTTCCTTGATTGACAAGCACAGGGATAGGATGTTCGAGCTGCGACGAACCATTCACAAAAGACCCGAGCTCAGCAATGAGGAGAAGGAGACGGCGGCCCTTGTTAAATCCGTTATGGAGGAGGCCGGTATAGAGACGCGATCGGGAGTGGGGGGGCACGGAGTGGTCGGCGTCCTCAAAAGACAGTCAGGAGGGGCCTGCGTGGCTCTCAGAGCAGATATGGACGCCCTTCCGATAGCTGAGAGCACGGGAGTCCCATGGGCCTCCGAAGTTGAGGGCGTTATGCACGCGTGCGGACACGACGCTCATACTGCGATGCTTATGGGGGCTGCGCTGGTGTTGGCCGATATGAAAGACGAGCTTGCAGGGACAGTGAAGTTCATCTTCCAGCCCGCAGAGGAGGCGAACCCGGTCGGAGGCGCCCCGGCGATGATTCAGCAGGGCGCTCTTAAAGAACCGGATGTTGACGCGATGTTCGGATTGCACGTGTGGCCGGCGTTTGAGACCGGTACTGTAGGAAGTCGTCCCGGTCCGCTTATGGGCGCCTCCGATCGCCTCTTTCTCACGGTGAAGGGAAGGGGCGCTCACGGCTCAGAACCGGAGAACGGCGTGGACGCCATTGTGATAGCCGCTCAGATAATCACAGCTCTGCAGACCATCGTCTCGCGAAACGTCAGCCCTCTGGACGCCGCGGTTGTGACTATCGGAGTGATAAAGGGCGGCGACAGGTACAATGTCCTGCCGGACGAGGTGGTATTGCAGGGAACGGTCAGGACCACTAATCCTGCGACGCGGGACAGGATGCCCGGGGTGATTCAGGCGATCGCTCAGGGGGTAGCTCGTGGAATGGGAGGAGACTGCGAGATCGAGTACGTAAAAGGGTATCCTCCGCTTATTAACGATCCGGAGCTGGTAAAGATCGCCTTCACGGCCATGAAGAAGGTAGTGGGGGAGGAGGGGGCGGTAATGATAGAAAAACCCGCCCTGGGAGGAGAGGACTTCGCCTTCTTCAGCAGGGAGGTTCCCTCGGTCTTCATGTGGCTCGGCTGCCGTCCGGCCGGAGTGGCGAAGGAGGACTTCCCTCCGCTGCACAACAGAAAATTTTTGCCGGACGACGAGGCTCTGCCACTGGGAGTGGAGATCATGGTCTCCTGCGCGCTTGAGTTCCTGGAGGGGAGGAGAAAGGCTTGACATCGCTCATGGACACGGACTTGCGCGAACGCCTCATCGCCCTTCGCAGGGAGTTTCACAGGCATGCCGAGGCCGGATGGACCGAGTTCCGGACTACCGCCAGGATAGCGGGAGTTCTGGAGGAGCTTGGCTATCGGGTGTCGGTCGGCAAGAGCGTACTCGACCTTGATTCCGTAATGGGTCGACCGTCTGAAGCGGAGCTGTCAGGTTTTATAGATCGCGCGCTTGAACAGGGGGCCGACCCCGCATGGATCGAGCGTATGGATGGTTACACGGGAGCTGTCGCGTTTCTGGATACAGGGAGAGAGGGGCCGGTCCTGGCCTTTCGCTTCGATATAGACGCCGTAGATGTGGACGAGGCGAAGGATGAGAGACACCGTCCCTTCAGAGAGGGCTTCGCCTCTCTCAACAGGAACGCTATGCACGCCTGCGGGCACGACGCCCACACAGCCATAGGGCTGGGGCTTGCGGAGTTGCTGATGCGGAGAAGAGACGAGCTGACGGGAGTGATAAAGCTGGTATTTCAGCCGGCGGAGGAGGGGGTCCGTGGCGGGAAGGCCGTCGCCATGAGCGGTGTGCTGGACGATGTGGATTACTTCCTCGGGGCCCACGTCGGGATGGGCTTTCCGACCGGTTCACTGGCTTCCAGCTTCGAGGGGTTCCTCTGCACTACCAAGTTCGATGCGCTCTACAAAGGGGTGGCTGCGCACGCCGGAGGCGCTCCCAACGAGGGACGGAACGCCCTGTTGGCGGCGGCCTCGGCATCTCTGGCCCTCGCTGGCATACCGCCGCACAAGGATGGTGCAACTCGCGTAAATGTCGGGGTCCTTCAGGCCGGCTCTGGTCGCAACGTAATCCCCTCGAGGGCCCTGCTCAAGGTGGAGACACGGGGAGGCTCTGATGAGCTCAATGAATACGTGTACGGGAGAGCTGCGGAAATAGTGGCAGGGGCCGCGGCCATGTATGGGGTGGAGTACACTGTCGAAAAAATGGGGGAGGCCATAGACGCCTTCGGAGACCAGGAGCTGGTCGACCTGGTGGCGGAGAAGGCGCGAACGATCGATGGATTCCGTGATATCGCCCCTGTCGCCGCCCTCGGGGGGAGCGAGGATGTCTCCTGGATGATGCGCAAGGTTCAGAGCCGGGGCGGAAAAGCGGTCTTCTTCCTGCTGGGGTCCGACATAGCAGCAGGGCATCACAACGAGTACTTCGATATCGACGAGGGGGTGATAGAGCTAGGAGCAACCCTGTTCGCCAAACTGGCGTTCGGGCTTTCAGAGAAGCGATAAACAATATAGGAAGGGAGGGATAACGAAAAGACCGTTTATCACGGGCATCGGTAAGGGCTCGTGAAATACGGATAATTTGAATCGGGAGGGATACGACGTGGAGGAAAACAAGCAACAGGTTCGGAGAAGAGGATTGTTCGAGAGCTTCATCAAGGGGATTGAGATCGTCGGCAACTGGTTGCCGCATCCTTTCTGGTTGTTTGTGATTCTGTCCCTGATCGTAGTGTGGCTCTCCAACTACCTGGGCAGTGCGGGTGTATCGGTGAGTTACATGGCTGCTAAGGCGGGAGAGGCACCGTCAGAGGTCACGGTTGCGGTACAGAACCTTCTCTCGTACAAGTACATGCGAGGCTTTATGTCCGGCTTCGTCAAGACGTACGTCAACTTCGCCCCTCTTGGCCTGATCGTGGTCATGACCCTGGGCATAGGCTTGGTGGAGCAGTCGGGTATGATCTCCGCTCTCATGAGGAAGACCATCCTCGGTGCACCGTCCTATCTGGTCACAGCTACGCTCGCCATCATAGGCATCAACGCGAACCTCGCCTCTGACGCCGGGATCATATTCACCCCGGCGATAGGCGGAGCGGTCTTCAAGGCCCTCGGCAGAAATCCGTGGGTCGGGGTTATCGCGGGCTTTGCCGCGGCCAGTGGCGGCTTCACGGCCAACTTCTTCATCGCGGGGACGGACGCGCTCCTTGCCGGGATCACAGAGTCGGCGGCCAAGGGTATGAACGTGCCCGGGCCGACCCACCCGTTGATCAACTGGTACTTCATGGCGGTGGCCACAATAATCGTTATGTTAGTCACTACATACGTTACAGAGAAGTTCACCGTAAGGGTACTCGGCGACGGCGACTACGGAAAGGATCTCGATGCCCTCAAGGAGCACAGGGTTACGCCGGAGGAGAATCGCGGACTTCGCTGGGCGGCGGTCGTGGGAGTGCTCTGTATTGGAGCGCTGCTTTATCTGACACTTCCCGAGGGTTCCTTCTTCCGTGCGGACGACGGCAGTATCGTGCCGAGCTCGCCCTTCCTTAGCGGCATAGTGGGGATACTCTTCTTCCTCTTCTTCTTCGTCGGCATTGCCTACGGCTACGGGGCCGGGACGATAAAGAAGATGGATGACGTGCCGAAGCTGATGCAGAAGGGGCTCGCAGGCGGGCTAAGCTTCCTGGTGGTGGTCCTCCCCGCCGCTGTCTTCGTACAGATGTTCACGGACAGCAAACTGACCACGATACTCGCCGTGGAGGGCGCCCAGTGGCTTCAGCGGATGAACTTGGGAGGCATACCTCTGCTGATAATGTTTATCCTGCTGAGCACCTTCATCAACCTCTTCATCACCAGTGGGTCCGCCAAGTGGCTGATTCTGGCACCTATCTTCGTGCCGATGTTCTCCATAGTAGGGTTTTCACCAGCACTTACGCAGGTTGCCTACCGTATCGGAGATTCGTCGTCGAATATCATATCTCCGCTCTCCTACTACGTGCCGGTGGTCATAGGGCTACTGGAGCAGTACCGCACCGACCCGGACCAGAAGATCGGCATCGGTACTGTTGTATCGTTGGAGATGCCATACACTATCGCATATCTGATCGCCTTCACTCTGCTGCTGATAGTGTGGTACACACTTGGCATTCCCCTTGGGCCGGGAACGCCTCCGCTTCTTTAGTATCCCTCGTCAAAAAAGAGCCTCCGCTTAAGCGGAGGCTCTTTTATTTTCTTCCCTCTCAGCCTTTGACTATCTGAGTGCCCTTTGTGCCCTCAAGGGCCTCCAGTGCCTCTTCCAGGCTGGCTATCACGGCCCTCTCCCCTCCGTTCCTGACGAAGCGCAGTGCAGCGTTGACCTTGGGTCCCATCGAGCCTGCCTTGAAGTGCCCCTTCTTCTCAAGCTCCTCCATCTCCGAGAGGGTAAGGGTGTCGAGCCACTTCTGCTCAGGCGTGTTGTAGTTGATGGCTACCTTCGGAACGTCTGTCAGTATCATCAGCAGGTCGGCATTCACCGCCGCAGCGAGGCGTTCGCCAGCCAAGTCCTTGTCGATGACTGCCTCGACTCCCTCCCAGGTGCCGTCCTCTCTGCGTATCACCGGGATTCCGCCTCCGCCAGAGGCCACAACCGTGAAGCCCTTTTCAAGAAGGGTGTTGACCACGTCCGCCTCAACAATGGACTTGGGGTCGGGAGAGGGGACCACCCTGCGCCATCCGCGACCCGCGTCGTCGATCCAGGCCTCTCCAGTTTCCGCGGCGCGCTTCCTTGCGGCCTCCTCGGTGTAGAAGGGGCCGACGGGCTTTGTGGGGTTAGCGAACGCGGGATCGGCGGTATCGACCTCGACACGCGTGATGAGGCAGGCCGGGGCATGTCCATTTATCCCCTCGGTGTTCAGTGTGTTCTGGATGCTCTGGCAGAACATATAGCCGATCAGACCCTGACTCTCTGCGCCGCAGATATCCATAGGCATGGCCGGAACCGAGGAACTGCCAAGTTCGTTCTGGATAAGTATGGCTCCGACCTGCGGGCCGTTGCCGTGCGTGATGACCACCTCGTGCCCCGCCGCTATCATGCGAACTACCTGATCGACCGTCTTCTGGACGTTATCCCTCTGTTCAGAGGCAAGTCCCTTCTGACCTCTCTGGAGAATCGCGTTGCCGCCCAGGGCGATTATAACTCTCATCTTTTGCTTGACCCCTCTCGGATGATAATTATGCGCGCGTATAGTGCGCCTGTATTATTTCTTCAACAGATCCCTTAGGAAAGGAGGTATTGTGAAGGCGGCTCTGTGGATATCCTCCGTGTAGTACTTCGTCCCCTCCGGTGCGGGCCTGCGTACGACGGCCGGATCGTGTTTCTTCGAGCCGATGGTATATGTCCACATCCCGCTCGGGTATGATGGCATCGGACTCCAGCAGATTTTTACTACAGGGAAAACAGTTGACATTTCGCTGTAAGCTCCCCTGACTACATGAGTGTCGGAGACTGGGGATTCGGTCTGGGCTACGATGATACCGTCATCCTTCAGTGCGTTAAGGACATCTCTGTAGAAGGGGGCACGGAACAGTCCTGCTGCGAACTCGACTGGGTCGGTGCTGTCTACGATGACGATGTCGAACTCGTCTCGGCAGGAGGCCACGAACTTGAGCGCGTCCATCGGTCTGATATCCGCGCGAGGGTGTTCAAACGCCACGCTTATGGTGGGAAGGTACTCCTTGGAGGCCTTTATAACCTCCTCGTCGATGTCCACCAGGGTGGCCTTCTCGATGTTCTCGTGACGCAACACTTCGCGAAGGGTGGCGCCGTCTCCTCCGCCGATTATCAGGACCCTTTTAGGGGACGGATGGGAGCATAACGCCACATGCGCCATCATCTCGGCGTAGAAGAACTCGTCCCGCTCGGTTATCTGGATCGCGCCGTCCAGCACGAGCATTCGCCCGTACTCCTCCGTCTTGACCACCAGTATGTCCTGATAAGGACTTGATTTGCTCATCAGCACGTCGGATAACCGCAGGGAGAGCTTCATATTGGAAGTCTGCTCCTCGCTAAACCAAAGATCGTTCGCCCTTTTTTGGCGAATTTCCATTGGCCAGTCCTCCTTTCATGATGCATAACTCAACAGACCGTCGGGAACGGCTTAACCGCCCCCGACGGACACAACATGTAGAGTATATGAGAAACGACTGTATTATTCAAGGACAAATGCCTTCAACGGAGGAAAGCCGTTGAAGCATACCGAGGAGTATGTCTGTGTGTAGGCACCGGTGGTGAAGAAGTAAAGGCGATCCCCCTCCTCCAGAGAGGCGGGGAGAGCGTATTTTTCATTCTCGTACAGGATATCCATACTGTCGCACGTGGGACCGGCGAGTATCGTCTCCTGGGTCGGGCCGGTTTTTTCCGTGTATATCGGGTATTTTATAGCCTCATCGAGCGTCTCTATCAGGCCTCCGAACTTGCCCGCATCCAGGTAGACCCAGGAGTACTGATTTGCCTCGGATTTCTTGGAGATCAGGACGATCTCCGAGACGAGTACTCCCGCATCCCCGGCCATGAACCTGCCCGGCTCAAGGATGATCTCCGGCAGCTCCTCTCCGAAGTCCTCCTTCAGAAAGCGGATGATCTCAGTTGCGTACACGGAGGTCTCGTGCGTAGGGGAGATATAGGTCGCGGGGAAGCCCCCTCCCAGGTTAAGCATTTTCAGTGTGATGCCCTCAGACTTTGCGCTGTCGAACAGGTACTTGCATATTGATATTGCGTTGTCCCACTGGCCTATGTCCCTCTGTTGCGAGCCGACGTGGAAGGATATACCGTACGGCTCGAGATCGAGTCCCGCTGCAAGTTGAATTAGCTTGTAGATAGTGTCGGGGTGGGCCCCGAATTTCCTGGACAGAGGCCAGTCCGCGCCGCTTCCGTCCGTCAGAATACGGAAGAAGACCCTTGAGCCGGGGGCGTTCCTGGCTATCTTCCTCAGGTCGCTCTCCGAGTCCGTGGCGAACAGGCGTACTCCTTTTGAATAGGCGTACGCGATGTCCCTGGCTTTTTTAATTGTGTTGCCGTAGCTCACCCTGTCGGTGGAGGCTCCAAGGGACATGATGTGGTCGAGCTCGTATACGGAGGCGATGTCGAAGCTACTTCCTTTGTTGACGAGCATTCTGACCACCTGTTCAAGCGGGTTGGCCTTTACTGCGTAATATATTTTTGCAAAGGGCATAGCGCCCAGCAGATCATCGTATTTCTCCTCGACCTTTTTCAGGTCCAGGACCAAGAACGGAGTTCTCTTTCCCTCGGAGAACTCTCTAATCTGTTGAAACCTCTCCTGGGACATGTAACGATCCAGGTCGAACTGAAACTCATTATCCACCTTGTCGAATTCCTCCTCGTGCTGAACTGAAAACTAAAGAATTCTAATTCTTTCCTAGCGCAAATGCAAGGGGTTTTGCGGCTTTTTTGTGGCTTTTGCGGCTTTTTGTGACGAAAGCGCGATATATAATGCCACTCTGTTGCTGCACGTGTATAAGTCTCACCCTCTTCTCCGCGGCGAAACAATCGTGATACAATCTTCGCGTTTGACGTTTTCCGCACACAAACACCCGGAGGAGGGGCGTACTATGTACTATGGAAGAAGGCGATCGCCCGAGTGGGTAAAGCAGGCTGTGGTGATGGTCGTCCTTTTTATTATCGCTGTTTTCGCATGGCGTGGTTATCACCTTGTGCGCCCTGTTCCTGTGGATGAAGAAGCTCTTTCCCTGTCTACGGAGGAGATCCCGCTCGAGTCCGCGATGCGGCCTGAGGAGGTAACGGTTCTCAACGAGCTACCCGAGCTGCCTCCGATACCGGTTAGCTTTGTCAGAGAGTATCAGCCCGTGCCGCCGTCTTTGCCACCCGTGCCTCAGTTTGTTGCCGGGCCGGAGGATGCCTGGCTTCATGTAGTAAAGGGGCGGATGAAGATGTACTATTACCGGGGGGATAGTGTTGAGCGCGAGTATTCGATAGCTACCGGCGCGAACGGCGGACAGAAACAGAGGGTTGGAGACAACAGAACTCCGGTGGGCAGCTTCACCGTCCAGCAGATACAGGATTCCAGAAAATGGACCTATGATTTCGGCGACGGCAACGGCCCCGTTCGCGGCGCGTATGGCCCGTGGTTTATCAGGCTCAGGACGCCCGGCTGGAGGGGGATTGGAATACACGGCACGCATGACCCCGGCTCGATAGGCACTATGGCGACGCAGGGGTGTGTGCGTCTCAGGAACGAAGACATTGAAGAGCTTAAGGGTATGGTCTTCGTAGGGATGGTAGTGATCATAACAGAGCGGTGATACAAGAATGAAACTGCACATGATAGAGCTCGTGCTCCCAAAGACAGGTTACAGGCGTTTTTACTCGTCGTGGCTTCTCTGTGGCAGAGAGGGGGTCTCCTGTTTGGTGGACCCGGGACCTTCGTCCACATGGCCTCAGCTGCTGGAGGCGGTGGAACATATCGGGCTTTCACGTATCGATATGGTTCTGCTGACACATGTCCACGTCGACCACGCCGGTGCGGCGGCCTTGGCTGCGCGTGATCTGGGCGCACGCATATTTGCTTCGCCCAGAGGGATTCCTCATCTGACAGACCCGTCCAGACTATGGACTGCCAGCCTTAAAACGCTCGGCGAGACGGCCCTGCTCTTCGGTGAACCGGTAGCGGTTTCGCCGTACTCTATCGCTGACGAGGGCTCGCTTCCAGAGGGCTTTTCCTTCGTCGATACACCGGGGCACGCCTCTCATCACAGATCGTATTATTATGACGAAGACGGCGAGGTCACCCTGTTCGTGGGAGAGGCCGCCGGAGTGTTCCTGGAGGGGGAGCTTCCCTTCCCCTGTCTGCGTCCCGCGACGCCCCCTCCATTCTTCCCCGATGTGTCGCTGGACTCCATTGAAAATCTGATGGAGCGAAAGTGCTCCCGTATCTGCTTCCCTCACTTCGGGTCGGCCGAGAGCGCCGGCGAACTGCTCGCCTATGCTAGAGACCAGATCCTTCTGTGGAAGGACATCGTCCTCGGGTGTCTGCGAAGAGGCGTGGATCCCGAGGACCATACGCTCTTCGTCTCCGAGATCCTTGAGAGGGACCCCTTCATGGCGGCACTGCGAAATATGAACTGCGACATACTGGGGAGAGAGCGCTACTTTCTGTTCAACAGCGTCCGCGGCTTCGTGGAGGCACTCTCAAAGACAAGCTGACCAGAGAAGGCTGGATAGGGTGTGTCACTCGTCGCGCTTCTCCGCCGGCTCTGCCTCCCTCGTATATTCGTATTCGATGCCCTCGAACGGCATGGGGGTGACGCGGCTGGCGATGGTCAAGCTGCCGTCCTCGAATACGATGGAGCTAAGCCTGAGGGGGAAGATGAACCTGCCCAGATCTAGAAGGGGCTGAATCTGAGACACTGCCTTATCGGTGATGAACTCCGGCACGTCGAACCGGTTCACCCTTAGGGTATAGTCGTCCAGCCAGACCTGTTGCATGTTCACGATCTTGAACTTGCTGAAGATCTCGATGAGGATGTTCAGTGTGAACAGCACCCGAACGTGGTAGTTGCCACGGGCGTAGACTCCGTCCGGGGTTATTCGCATCTGGAGGTTGTGCCACTCGTCGTCGTCTCCAAACTGTTTCTGAAGAAGGTTCTCGTTCAGGTC
>JBAYOX010000024.1:0-13271 GCA_041678025.1 Aminobacteriaceae bacterium | reverse complement strand
GCCGTCCTTTTCGCAAATGCTTCACGGCCAGCGGAAAGGGCAACTCGGCGAGAGACGGATCCTCAGACAGGACATCCGCCACTACGCCCTCGTTCTCTTCCTTCATCATGCTACAAGTAGAGTAGACTACAATCCCTCCGGGCGCAAGAAGCGAGGTGGCTCTTTTGAGCAATTTTCTTTGGAGGTTTGTGAGAGACTCAAGTTTATCCTGTGTCAGACGCCATTTCCCCTCCGGACGGCGATTCCACGTGCCGCTCCCTGAACAGGGGACGTCAAGGGAGATCAGGCCAGGAGACATATCCGGGGTCATAAGGAGGGCATCCCCCTGTCGAACAACCGGACGCGGTGTAATTCCGAGCCTTTCAATCTCGCGCTCGGCGGCCGCGACGCGCCTCGGAGAGAGCTCGATACATTCAATGGAAGAATCAGGCAACAGCTTGGAGAGCAGGCCTGTTTTTATCCCCCTCCCCGAGCACATCTCAAGGATTGTCCCTCCCCTATAAACGCTTCGCATAGCTTCGCAGACCAGCATCGAACCCTCCGACTGCGGGGTGACCCATCCATCGGTAAAACCTGGGAAGGACGCCGGATATACCGAACTGCCAAGCCTCACTCCGTAAGGGAGCAAGGGGGATTGCCAGCATCTGAAACCCCTCTGTCGCGCCTGGCTTAATACCGTGTCCATCTTCTCCTCTGGAAAAACTCTGAAGGAGGAGTATGGCCGGATATTAGCCATCTTCAACAGCGATTTTGCATCCTCTCCGAATGTGTTTCTCCAGATCGTGGCGACCCAGGGCGGTATTCCGGCGTATAGCGCCTGATCCTTACTCGCACCGGACGCCTTGATCTTCGCCAGCTGCGCCGCTCCCTCCTCGGATATCCTCCGAAGCACAGCGTTCAGCACCCTGGCGCCCCTCTCGTTTCCCTTGTCCTTCTGAGCCTGCACCAAAGCGTTCACGAGAACCCTTGGTGCGAAGTTCTTCAGCTCCAAGAGCCCTGCTGTTCCGATGCACAGCGAGTCCTCCACCGATCGAGAAAGATCGCCGGGGGAGCCACGAAGAAAACGTCCGTATATCTCCTTCCAGAGGAACTGTCTTCTAAGGGTGGCGTATATAAGTGTCGAGGCCAATGTAAGGTCGCCGGGCGTCATCGAGTCCCCGAAGCGCCTGATCGCCTCGGATGCGAACTTACCCTGCCGCACCTGATCTAACACAGCCAGAGCGGCTTCCACACCTCTCAAGGGTACACCACCTCCGCCACCCTAGGCCCGTAGTTAGTCCTTGTTCGGACAGTTACGCCCACCGGGGAGAAAAACGTCATTCCACCGAATGCTACCCTCTCCCCGCTAATCTCCACTCCGGTTATCTCCATTCCATCCAGATTGGTCGACACGGTGCCCAAGCTCTGTGTCAACAGCCCGATTCGCGATCCCGCAAAGTACGCTGTCACAAGCGCCAGCACAGCGGACAAAAGACCTCCCGCTCCTGCGATGCGCAGAAGGATAAAGACCGTAAATGCCAGTAGCGTATTGGACAGAAGCACGCTTATCCCGCATCTTCTATAGAGAATCAGAGAGGTTTCTCCTCTATTCACCCGTTGCAGGGCCTCTCTTCCGGCAAGAAGAACCAAGTCGGGATCCATCTTCCCCCTGAGGGAGAAGCCGTCCTCCAGCGGTATTCCCTCAAGGTTCAGAGAGCCGCGCTCCCCCTCCAGGACGTTTATCGTCGCGTGCATCAGAGCATGGTTCATCCTGGTCTTGCGGCTTGTAACGGTGCGCAGCAGCCTCGCAGGCTCGTAAAGAAGCCAGAGGAAGGCCTGTAGTGTAAATCCAAGGGGTATCAGTACATAAAACAACAGGATCAGCAGCAGAAAAAACCATGGGAACAGAAACAGGAATATCAAAAAAAATAGCAGAGGCATAAGCATAATGTACCTTTCCCCCCCGAATAAGTGAAAAAGGAGCGACCGGGGAAGCCGCTCCACTCTCCCGTCAAGCAGCCTTACTGCATCTGTTGAGGCGCACCTACTCCCTGTTGCCGTACATTCCCTTCAGCGCCAGAAGCCTTGCAAGCTGCGCAAAGGCCATTACCGTTGCCGCTATGTAAGTCCATGAGGCGGCACGAAGAACCGCGCCCGCTCCACCTATCTCGTCCGTGGAGAGCATTCCTGTATCGGACAGCAGCTTAAGGGCACGGTTGCTTGCGTCGAATTCGACTGGCAGGGTGACAAGGTGGAAAATAATCACGCCCAGGAACAGGAATATCCCGAGGTTCATCAGTGTCTCCCCCCGAAGCAAAATCCCAAGGAAGAAGAGCGGTATGGCCAGGTTGGACGCGATGCCGACGATCGGCACTATCGAGTTTCTGATCCTGAGAGCCGAGTAGCCTGAGCTGTCTTGAATCGCATGCCCCACCTCGTGAGCCGCGACTCCGATCGCCGCGATGCTTGTGCTGTCGTGCACGGAGCTGGAAAGGGAAAGGCTCCTGTCCCTCGGATCGTAGTGATCCGTAAGGTTGCCCCGGACTCTGCGAATCGGTACAACAGAGAGGCCGAACCTGTCAAGGAGCCCCCTGGCTACCGCGGAGGCGGTAACCCCCTGCCGGGAGTTAACACCACTGTACCTCGCAAACACAGTCTTCACCCTAAGCTGCGCCCAGACGGCCAGAAGAAGGGCAGGAAGCAACAGAACCATTGTTGAATCAAAGAAAAAGGGAAACATTGTCTTCGCCTCCGCTGAGTAAAAATATCCATGCGAGAAGATTACCCTGTGCGATAAGCTTCTCCATCGGTATTTTACACGGTTATTGGAGAAAGAGCAATATTGGTCAAACTTATCGTTCGAAGAAATTTTTCACAGCTTCAACCACTCGCCGCTGCTCCTCCATTCGGAGTCCCGGAAAAATCGGAAGGGCCAGGGTCTCCTCGCTCAACCGCTCGGAAACGGGGAAATCACCGATGCCGAGGCCGAGGAACTGAAAGCATTTCTGCATATGCAGGCTCAGCGGGTAGTAGACCCTTCCTGTTATGCCTCTGGCATCAAGGTGCTTTTGAAGCTCATCGCGCTCCGGGGTTCTAATCACGTACTGGTGGTAGATATGACGGTTCCTCTGTAGCTCGCGCGGCAGTGTCACAATATCGGTCAGGCCGTTTTCCGAGAAGAGGGCAAAATACCTTCCCGCTATCTCGCGCCGTTCGTCGTTCCACTCCTCAAGGTAACGGAGCTTCACCCTCAGAACTGCGGCCTGCAGCGAGTCCAGGCGGCTGTTCAAGCCCACCTCGTCGTGATAGTACGCGTTTTCGGCACCGTGCACGCGAAGTTTACGAAGACGTTTTGCAGTCTCCTTATCCGTCGACACTACCATACCACCATCTCCGTACCCTCCCAGGTTCTTTGTGGGAAAGAAGGAGAAGCATCCGATTTCGCCGACCGCCCCTGCCCGCATGAGCCTGCCTTCCGCCAGACGAGTGGCGCCAAAGGCCTGTGCTGCGTCCTCGATGACGGTGACTCCCCTGCGCTTGAACTCCTCCAAACACTCCTCTAAAGGCATCATCTGTCCGAAAAGATGCACGGGAAGAAAGGCCTTTGTCCTTGAAGTGACCGCCGCAAGCGCCTTCTCGACGTCGATATTGAATGTGTCCGGGTCTACATCGACGAAGACGGGCTTCGCTCCTAGCCTGACTATACTGCTCACGGTTGCGAAGAAGCTGTAAGGAGTGGTGATAACCTCGTCTCCAGGCTTGATATCAAGCGACATAAGGGCGAGAACGAGGGCGTCGGTGCCGGAGGCGCAGGAGACCGCCTCCACTCCACCGAGGTATCTCTCGCACTCCTCCTCGAATAGCCTGACATCTGGTCCGAGAATAAAGCTTTGACTATCTAGGACAGAGTTGACCGCCTCCAATATCTCGTCCTTTATTGTCAAATAGTTTCTGACCAGGTCCAAAGACGGGATCTTATCCTTCATAAACCGCACCCCCCCGAATAATAGCGGAGCGAAAGAAGCGTCGCTCCGCCTGCTGTTACACTCATTCAGAATCATCACCTGTTTGAATGTTTTTTTGGCACGATAGATGAGCCGCGCCGATCACTTTCGGGCTCAGCCCACACAAAAAGATAAAATACCTTGAAAGCGGGTTCACACCGGATTACTCGTAGGATACTATCTTGTCCAGGCTGACCACGGTCTTCCTGAGATGCGCTTTCATCAGTTCGATGCACTTCTCCTTGTTTTTCTCTTTTAGGGCCGCCAGGATACATCTGTGGTCATCGGGGGAGGGGGCGGTATCAGGCTGGTAGAACGGGTCGTAGAATACTACGTAGGCGTTTGTCCTTGCGAGGATCTTCTCGACATACTCCGCTATGACCTTGTTTCCGCTAGCATCAGCCACAGTCTTGTGAAAGGCCTCATTTACCTCAAGATACGTCTCAAGCTCTCTGTCCTCTATCGCCCGGCTTTCCTCTATGAGAGCCTCCTCGATACGCCGGAGGTGACGATCCCCTATACGCTCCGCCGCAAGCTCGACAGCAAGGCATTCCAGGCTCTCCCTGACGAGAAACGTATCCTCGATATCGCGCACAGTGGGTGCGGCCAGCCTTGCACCGCTGTTGGGGATGATCAGCACAAGGCCTTCGTTGGCAAGACGCCTCAGGGCCTCTCTTACAGGAGTTCTGCTGACTCCCATCTGAACTGCGATATTTACCTCGGGTAGCCGCTGACCCGGCTTCAACTGCTTCGTTATTATTCTGTGACGAAGCTCTTGGTATGCATAGTCGGCCGAAGTAGTGTATAATTTTGGCTCTCTCAATCCAAGGACCTCCTTAAAATAAAAATATCCAGCGCATTTCGATTCGTTGTATAACTGTCTGTATTATACGTCTTGATGCACCTTATCATATACCTGGGAAAACCACAAGCCTATAATAGGCTATTATTAGGTGGGAAATTCCTCGAGAAGGGGGAGGGAACTTGCGCTTTTTCGTTCTTATTCTTTCTATGAGCTCCGTTCTTTTTTTCAGCTACGCTATAGCGGGTTTGGGAGGCTTCCTGTTCGGGAGAGGCCGGCTCGACTACATCGCGTTCGGCCTTCTGGCTGGCGGAGGGGCCGCCGTTTCGGCTATTTGGCTCTGGAGGCGATGGCTCGTTCCCGCCGACCTTGAGGCTTCGAGTGATAGAAGCGGGGAGAGTTCATCGAGGGACGAGGGTTGAACAAAACCCGGGTTTATCCGATAGTAACCATGTTAAGACCGACTGAGCCGGTCGTCTTATCAGCGATGCCGGAAGCCACCAGCGTTTTTTAAGCCATCAACACGACAGCCTCCCGTCCCAGGCCCTGGAGAGCCTGGCGACGGCGTCCTCCATGCTCGCCTCCGATACAGCCGCTATAGAGAGGCGTACTGCGGGGACCCTCATCCTTCTGAGTGCGAAGCACTCCCCCGGGGTGACTTTTACCCCGTGCTCCGCCGCAAGAATTGCGGCCTCTGCACCGTCCATAACTCCTGTCGGGAACCACAGGTATATACCCCCCTCCGGCCTGAAAAACTCCGACCGTGGAAACCCCGCCTCGAGGCGGGAGGCCAGAGCTCTCATCCTCCCGGAGAGAACCGTTCGGGCCCTTTCGACCGCGACCGTCAACTTACCATCCTGTAGAAAACGCGTGACGACCGACTGTACCAGCGATGAGACGTGCCCCTGTCGGAGAGAGCTCACGCTTAAATAGGTCTCCTTCATTATCTTTGGAAGCAGGGTGTAGCCGAGTCTCATTCCCGGGAAGAGCGCCTGACTGAAGGAGCCTATGTAGACTACACCGACACCTTCGTCCATTGCCTTCAAGGCACTGACCGATTTCTCTCCGTAGCGAAGCTCGCCGTAACTGTCGTCTTCCAGTATAAGAAACCCTCGCCTGCGCCGCACTGACAGCACTATTTTTCGCATCTCGTGAGGCATTGTTCGCCCGGTCGGATTCTGAAAGCTGGGCACCAGATATAGCGCATCCTGCTCGTTCAGCCCCTCCAGACAAGAAAGAGAGTCCTCGTTAAGAAGGGGGATGGTGCGCAGAGAGAGGCGCTCGTTTCTTGCTATCGAGGGTATCTCCCCGTAGGAGAGCTCCTCTGCCCACAGCCTTGATACCCCGAGCACCTTTAAGGAGCGCATGACCGTTGATATAGCATCTTTCCCGCCGGATGTGACCACCACCTCATCCGGATGGGCAGGTATACCTCGCAGGGCCGCGTGGTGTAGCAGAAGACGCCTTAGAGTGGGCTGCCCCTCCGGAGGGCTCGTCTCAAGAGAGCTCTCCAGATCGGGGATCGGCAGGTTCCACATGATGTCCGACAGCTCTGTCAGAGGCATCAATTCTCTGCCCGGAGATTCGGAGTCGAAGCGGAAAAGCGCCTCCTCATCTACTCGTTCCTTCTCCCCATGGCGCATCGGGTTTAGGGCATAGGTGCCGCTCCTCTCCGACTGGGATACCAACCCTTTTTCCGCGAGAAGCGAGTAGGCGGACACGACGGTGCTTCTGCTTACGCGGAGCATTCTCGCCAGCTCTCTCGTCCCCGGAAGGCGCTCGCCCGTGGATATGCTGCCAGCCAGTATCATCTTCTCCAGATGCCGGGCAAGCTGAAGATAGAGGACTCCGGAAGAATAGTTCAAGGGGATTTCCAGCAACACCGCATACGCCGCCTTCTCTGATAGAATACTCACCGGAACAGAATCCAGGAAGAGGGTGGATTGCCATTAGTGACCTGAAACAAAAGCCGGTGCACGACATCATCATATTCGATGTGGATGGAGTTTTAATCGACACCTCGCGGTCCTTTTTCGAGGTAGTGGCCCGGGCGGTGCGCTGGGCGTGGACCGTCTACCTCGGGCGAAAAGGAGCGGAGGGGTCTTTCACAGAGAGACACTTCGCTATGACGAAGACACACCCCGCCTTCAACGACGACTACGATGTGGCGTGGGCTGCGGCATGCTGCGCCGCCGCCTCCTCCTCTGGCAAATGCACACTCTCCGGGAGCCTGCCCTCTCCCGAGGATTGGAGGTCCATGCTTGATGGCTGCTCTGATATGGATGTCCCCTCCTGGGTAAGGCGCACCTTCGGCGAGCTCGTCGACAGAAATGTCATACGTAGAGTCTGCGATGAGCTTTACTTTGGCACAGAACAGTCCGCCGAGGGGGGCATACTTCCATCCCCGGTGAATGGGCTTCAAGAAAACGAGCTCCCGATGATCTCGGTGCACTGGAGCACCCTGCCGGTCCCATCCGGGATATACACCGGCAGGTCGGCAAAAGAGCTGTCTCCGGCGCTCGAGCGGATCGGATGGCAGGACTTTCCGCAACGCATGATCATCACATCCGATTCCGGGATCACCAAACCCTCTCCGCTCGGCCTGAAGATCCTGTGCGATGCGACCGGGGCGTTGAACCCCCTATTTCTGGGAGACACTCAGAGCGACAGAGAGACAGTGCGGGCCTTCGGCCGCGGGGAGTTCGTAGCCATTGGTTCGTTCCTGCAGGATGAGCAGAACAGGCACGCCACAACTGAGGAGGCTCTTCGCCGCTACCGGATGATATAGAGGACGCCTGCAGGGCGAAACCGGCTACTGCTTTCTTTTCAAAAGCCAGCGAAGCACACCCTCCATATTGCTCCAAAGCTCCAGCCCGATCTCCGTAGCGACGGCGGACGCCTTGCTCCACCCGGACAGTCCGGTCTCGGCGCTCTTCGCCGGGTCCTGTATGACCCAGGCGGCCCCGGACGCGTTCCCCGGATCTATTACTGAAGCATATACGGGCAGGTGCCCTCTGATCTTCTCCCCCCTGTTAAGCATGATGTCGCCGTCGAAGGAGGAGGTAGCCTCTACCCTCTTCATGCTACCGGGCCCTGGAATATCGAACACCCCGTGGAATGGGAAGAGCTTCAGTCCATCGTAACGTTTTCCGTTTGGCAGAGAGAAGGAGTCTCCCAGCAGCAGGGTAACCGCCCCGCAGACCAACACGGGATTCCCTGACAGGAAGAAAGAGACGAACCAGTCACGCAAGCCGGACTTTCCAAGGAGGCGCTCGGCGCAGAGAAACCCCGGAGTATGAGGAATATAAAGGGCATCCAGACCAGCCTCGGGAGCGGGTCCGTCCAGAGGTATGGTAATGGTCGAACACCCGATATAATTGAAGAACACCTCGGCGTTGTTCCCATCGAGATCTGAAGCTGGGTTTGTAAGTATGCCCACTCGAAGCCCGGCAGCGCTCTTTTTAAGAGAATCAGAAACCTCGCTCCACTTCGCGCCTCGCTTGCCTATGCCCCATAGTATCTCCCATTCGATCTGATTCATCATTCCCTGAAGCTGGACGGTCGCCGCCTTGATAGGAAAAACAGCTTTCGCGGCCATTTCTTTGAGGCACAGTTCCATCAGAGCAGGGGAGTCCTTCTCAAGGGTCTTCGGAATAAAGCCCAGGCTCAGCAGATCGGTCCTTCGCCCTACTTCATTCTCAAGGAGCTGATACTCCCTTGGGTTAAAGGCCGACGAGAAGACCACCGCCGAGGGCTGTACGCCCTGAGACGATATCTGTTTAGTGACGGTATCCAAGACGCGCGAGGTGACTGCGGCGGGGTTATCGGCGTAAAGCGATACCACAAGCGGACTGTCAAGTATTCTGGCGATCTCCCCCGGCAGCGGATTTACGCTGAAGACGCCAGGCTCCTGCCTTACTCCCATGTCGCAGAAGATGACGTTGAGCGACCGGGTGGATGAGGCCTCCTGAAAAAGGAGTCTCATGTTGCGGTTGCTGCCGCAGGCGAAGGGGTCGAGTATCGCAGGTTTCTGTCCTGTTACAAGCTCCAGCAGGCGAATATAGCGCTCGTCGTGTCCGGTGCAGAAAAAACTCACCGGGGCTCCAATGTTCTTCAAGACGGACGCCATCAGGATGCTGGAGGCGATTTTATCAGATCTTCTCTCTTCAGCGAAGACTAAACGGGGAATATGCACCGTTTCCCCTCCTTTTTTATTTTTGCTTAGTGTATCATATACTGGATGTACCACGAGATAAAATCTTCCCGGAAACTTGGAGGTCGATTGCTGATGACGAAACCATGGATCGCAATAAAGGATCTGCCGTTCCACGCCGAGGAAAAAGTATTTCTACGCGGCTGGCTGTACAATCTGCGTAGTTCCGGCAAGATTCACTTCCTGCAGCTGCGCGACGGAACCGGAACAGTGCAGGGCGTGATGGTGAAAAATGAAGTGCCGGAGGACGTTTTCAACGCCGCCAAGGCGTTGCGGCTGGAGGCCTCCGTGGAGGTGTACGGGATAGTCCGCAAGGACGACCGGGCTCCCTCAGGTGTGGAGCTTTCGGTAACGGATCTCTGCGTGTATCAGAACCCGACCGAGGAGTACCCGATTGGGAAGAAGGACCACGGGGTGGACTTCCTGCTGGACAACAGGCACCTGTGGCTTAGGAGCAGCCGCCAGCAGGCCGTAATGAGGCTGAGAGATAGAGTCATACGCTCCGCCCGTGAGTATCTGCAGGACAACGGCTTTCTGCTGATCGACAGCCCCATCATCAGCGGTGCCGCTGGCGAGGGTGCCTCGGGGTTGTTCGAGCTTGAGTACTTCGACCAGAAGGCATACCTGGCCCAGACCGGGCAGCTCTACGCCGAGGCCGCAGCTGCCGCCTTCGGCAAGGTCTACTGCCTCGGGCCGACGTTCCGGGCCGAAAAATCCAAGACCAGGCGTCACCTGACGGAGTTCTGGATGCTGGAGCCCGAGGTAGCCTTCTACGATCATGAGGACAACATGGAGCTACAGGAGGGGCTGATCGCCCATATAGTCGCCGAGTCCCTTGAACACTGCCGAGGAGAGCTCGCCGTACTCGAGCGCGACGTCTCGAAGCTTGAGAACGTCAAGGCACCCTTCTATCACCTTCAGTACGACGAGGCGATGGAGATGCTCCACGACCTCGGCAGCCAGACCCCTTACGGGGATGACTTCGGCAATGAGGACGAGACCATCCTCACCCAGCAGTTCGACAAGCCCGTATTCATCGAATGCTACCCTAAAAAAGTCAAGGCCTTCTACATGAAGGAGCACCCAACCAACCCCGATCTGGTCCTATGCGACGACCTGCTGGCACCCGAAGGTTACGGAGAGATAATCGGTGGTTCGCAGAGGGAAGACGACCTAGACAGGCTTCTCTCGAGGATCAGGGAGGAGGGCCTGCCGGAGGAGGCGTACGACTGGTATCTTGACCTACGCAAGTTCGGCACATTCATACACAGTGGGTTTGGAATGGGGATAGAGCGAGTTGTGGCATGGATAGGCGGGCTGCAACACATTCGGGAGGCCATTCCCTGGCCTCGCACGATCTACAGGCTCAAACCCTGATCAGACTCCGAAAGATTTCACCTGGACAAGAAAAAGCGGCCCGTCGGGCCGCTTTTTCGCTTTCATAATATCTTGCCATCGAGCTGTTTCTACAGGAAAACGCCTCTCATGCGGACCGCGTCGGCGACCCTCTGAATCGCCGCCATGAAGGCAGCGCGGCGCATCTTGATGTTCTTATCCTTGGCGTATGCCCAGACGAGCTGGAAGTTGTCCTTCATTATGCGGATGAGGCGCTCGTTATACTCCTCCTCGGTCCAGAAGAAGCCGCTGAGGTTCTGGCACCACTCGAAGTAGGAGCCGATGACTCCGCCGGAGTTGGCCAGGAAGTCGGGAACGACAAGCACTCCCTTGCTGTCGAGGATCGCGTCGCCCTCGGGGGTGATGGGGCCGTTGGCGGCCTCGACGATGTACTTCGCCTTCACCCTGTCGGCGTTACCGCCGTTGATCACGCCCTCAAGAGCGCACGGCATGAAGATGTCGCAGTCGACATAGAGAGCCTCGGGGAGATCGAGCTTCTGGCATCCGTCGCAGGTAAAGCCCTCAAGCAGCCGCTTGGGGTGGTTCTGCACGTGCTCCATGGCCTTCTTGATGTCTAACCCCTTCTCGGAGTGGTAGGTCCCTGTTATATCGCTGATCGCCACAACCTTGGCGCCAGCATTGACCATCGTCAGGGCGGCGTAGGTTCCGACGTTGCCGAACCCCTGGATAGAGACCCTTATCGTAGAGGGGTCCAGCTTAAGGTTCTTGAGAAGCTCCAGTGCACAGGTGGCGACTCCGTATCCGGTGGCGGCAGTACGCCCCTTGGAGCCCCACATGCCGACGGGCTTGCCCGTGAAGACGGCGGGATCGAGCTTGTTGTTGATCTTGCTGAGCGTGTCGATGAACCACATCATCTCCGGTCCGCTGGTTCCGACGTCCGGAGCGGGTATGTCCGTCCATGAGCCAATTACTGGGGCCATGCGGGCCGCCCATGTACGGGCCACACGCTCTTTTTCCTTCTTCGAAAGCTTGAGGGGATCGCAGTTGACTCCTCCCTTGCCGCCGCCATACGGTATTCCCGCAAGCGAGCACTTCCAGGTCATCATCATCGCAAGCGCCTCGCACTCGTCGAGGCAGACATCCTGATGGAAACGGACGCCGCCCTTGCCCGGGCCGACCGAGGATGAGTGAAGCACGCGGTAGCCGTCAAAAACCTTTACAGAACCATCGTCCATCTCGACAGGGATGGAGACGCAGGTCCTGCGCTCGGAATTGCTGAGTATGCTTATGAGGTCATCGCTCAGCCCCATCTCCTCAGCAGCTGCGTAGAAATTTTTCAGTGCGGTGTCGAGAAGAACGTTAGAGGAAGTACGCTTTTCAGCAGACATGAAACACACCTCCTGTAGATTTACGGCATTTTTTGCCGTTTGAGACCACTCAAATATCATAACACTCTTTTGGCAAAGAACAAGCGACAAATGGAAATACAAGGAAATTGTCCTGAATACCTTTGTCTAAAACAAACATTCCGATATTGAATATTATCTCGACGCCCTGTAGGTCGTTTCCTCCCGATCGCTCCCTATCCGCAGCAACACCCTCCCTCATCATCACCAATGACTACTCCAGCCACCATCAGGTACGATGACCATGGCATCCCTCTCTGTACCACGCTGATCTCGTCGTTGCTGAACTGGAGGAAAGATGGGACCCAAAGGATCACTCCGTCCTGCTCGATCTTCGTGTACTCAGCCTCCGCCGAAGGCCTGCCGTCCTCTATGCGGACGACTCTCCTGGCACCTCAGCCTATTCCCAGAGTCCTCTGAACTGCATGGGACTCGCCCATCCTCCTCAGTTTTTCAAACACCTTCTCCTCCGCTGCGATTCTCAGACTCCGCATTCTTTTCTCCTCCTATTCTGTGGTGGGCATCTGAAACCCCAGAGCACGCGCCAGGCCGGAGATATCCTCGGGCAACGGTGCGGTGATCGACATCCCCGAAAGATAGGCGCACTCCCCTTCAAGCCGTCCGAAGCCTATCCTGTAGCTGTGAAGAAGCGGCCTGCGCGCTCCTCTCTCTCTCCATCTATCGTTTACGTCCTTTCTGCCGTAGCGCACGTCACCGAGGATCGGATGCCCTATGTGCGCCATGTGCACCCTTGCCTGGTGCGATCGCCCCGTGATTAGGTCGATCTCAACAAACGACATGCCGCCCCCCTCGGCGAGAAGCCTGTAGCGGGTCAGGGCCTCCCTCCCCGCTTCGTCCACTTTTACGTTGTTGGACGACCTGTCCTTCAGAAGAGGGGCGTCTATCTCGCCGCTCCTCGGCGTGACTCCATGCACAATCGCATAATAGGTCTTCTCTATGGCTCTGGCGCGAAATGCCTCCTGGAGCATCCTCAGCGTTAAGCCCGACAGGGCGAGAAGAAGGACTCCCGTGGTGTTCCTGTCAAGTCGGTGGACAGCATAGGCTCGTCCCTCCTCCCCTTCCAGGCTCCGCATGTATTTAACCCGGTCGATCACATTGTCCTGCCCCTTGCGATCCGGCTGAACCAGCAGGTTGGCGGGCTTGTTCACCGCTATCAGAGACTCGCCGCGATACAGGACGGGAAGAGTGCGTCGATACAGAAACACCCCGGCGTTATCCGCTGGTGCCTGCCATGGGACGTAAACCTCCTGCCCCAATGAGATCCTGACGTCACAGGCGCTCTTCTTCCCGTCAAGCCGAACCGACCCGGTCCTGATGCCCTTCATGACAACGCTCAGGGGCAGAGACGGCCAGATGGAGCGAATCGCCTTGTCGAGACGGCGCCCGTGGTCCGATGCAGATACGATGAACTTATGCCCCATTCGGGCTCTCCTGCCTCCAGAAGCGCCTCTGGGCAGAGTGGTTGAAATCGGAGATCTCGCGCCCCTCCT
>JBAYOX010000023.1:0-13277 GCA_041678025.1 Aminobacteriaceae bacterium | reverse complement strand
TTGTTGACCATGTAGGGGATCTCAGTGATGACCACCGCATCCCTACCCCTCTTGCCCTCCTCGACGTGCGTCCTGCCGCGCAGGATTATCTTTCCCCTACCCGTCCGGTAGGCGTCGACTATGCCGTTTCGCCCGAGTATTATTCCCCCTGTTGGGAAGTCCGGCCCAGGCATCCTTGAGTAGATCTCCCCAAGCTCCGGCTCCCCATCTGTATCGATCAGGTACTCAAGGGCGTCGGCCACCTCGCACAGGTTGTGCGGCGGGATATTTGTAGCCATTCCCACGGCTATGCCCGAGCTTCCGTTGACCAGCAGGTTGGGTATCATAGAGGGAAGCACCAGCGGCTCCTGCAGGGACTCGTCGAAGTTGGGCCCCCACTCGACAGTATCCTCGTCGATGTCCGTCAGCATGAGCTCGCCGGTCTCGTACAGCTTGGCCTCCGTGTATCTCATGGCGGCTGCAGGATCCCCGTCTATGGAGCCGAAGTTTCCCTGTCCGTCGACCAGCGGATAGCGCATGCTGAAGTCCTGGGCCATCCTCACCATCGTGTCGTATATTGCTGAGTCTCCGTGGGGGTGGTACTTTCCCATCGTCTCTCCGACGACACGGGCCGATTTTTTATACGACGTGCCAGGCTTCAGCCCCAGCTCCATCATCGCGTACAGGATGCGCCTCTGCACCGGCTTCAGGCCGTCGCGCACGTCCGGCAGGGCCCGGCCAACTATGACGCTCATGGCGTAGTCAAGGTAGCTGTTCTTTATCACCTCCACAAGCGGGAGGGGCAACACTTTTTCTTGGTGAGTGTCGTGTTTGAGTTCGTCCATCTATTCCTTAAGACCTCCAAAACTGACTTTTTGACGAGAAAACGCACGTATAACGCTGCTTATTGTACCACGTAGACGCGGTTAACCCCGCAGTTTTAGAGGCAACGAGGCCGCTCTTAACTCTTCGAAAAGACCGCTCCTTCGGCACCCGAGGTGACGAATGAGCGGTACCGACTCAGGAAGTCGCTCTTGACCGCGGACTCCTTCGGGCTCCACCCCTCCCTGCGGCGAGCCAGCTCCCCTTCCGTCACAGCGAGATGCAGCGTCCTCCCCGGTATGTCTATCTCGATAGTATCCCCCTCCTCCACTAGGCCGATTGCGCCCCCGGCAGCCGCCTCGGGCGAGACATGCCCTATCGATGCGCCTCTAGATGCGCCGGAGAAGCGCCCGTCGGTTATAAGGGCGACCGTCTTGTCCATCCCCATGCCGGCGAGAGCGGAGGTAGGAGTCAGCATCTCGCGCATACCGGGGCCTCCCTTAGGCCCCTCGTACCGTATGACGACGACATCGCCGTGCCTTATCGCGCCGCCCAGTATGGCCTCCGTCACGGCCTCCTCCCCGTCGAACACGCGGGCGGGTCCTGAGTGCCTCAGCATCGACGGGTCCACCGCCGACTGCTTCACCACGCTCCCCTCGGGGGCGATGTTACCCTTTAGGATCGCTATTCCACCCTGCTCGTGATACGGGTTGTCCAGCGGCCTGATGATGTCATCATCCCTTACGCGGACCCCCTTCAGGTTCTCGCCCACGCTTTTCCCGGTGACCGTAAGGGGGGTGGTGTCGAGAAGGCCTCCGTCGGCCAGGCGGGACATGACGGCCTGCACCCCCCCTGCTGCGTACAGGTCCTGAATATGGTGCGAGCCGCCCGGACTCATGCTGCACAGGTGCGGGGTGCGAACGCCTATCTCGTCGAACCGATCCAGGGTGAGACGGAGTCCGGCGGTGCGGGCAAGTGCCGGCAGGTGCAGCGCGGTGTTGGTAGAACCTCCGAGCGCCATGTCGACCGCCACCGCGTTGTCGAAAGCACTCTTCGTGAGTATATCCCTTGGGCGGATACTCCTCTCTAAGAGAGCCATCACAGTTCGCCCGGCCTCCTTGGCCAGACGGTCACGAGCAGAGTAGACAGCAGGAATCGTCCCGTTGCCGGGCAGTGCAAGGCCAAGCGCCTCCATCATGCAGTTCATCGTATTGGCGGTGAACATCCCTGCGCAGGAGCCGCAGGTCGGACAGGCGATATCTTCGAACTCGCCCAGCTCCTCGTCGGACATCATGCCCGCCGCCCTCCTGCCCACAGCCTCAAAGACACTGCTCAGATCTACGTCCACGTCATTCTTTACCCCGGCTAGCATCGGTCCGCCGCTTATCATCACGGTAGGTATGTTCAGCGACAGGGCCGCCATCGCCATGCCGGGGATTATCTTGTCGCAGTTGGTGACGAGAACCAGCGCGTCTAGGGCATGCGCCCTCGCCATCAGCTCGATGGAGTCCATTATCAGCTCGCGGCTCGGGAGGGAGTACTTCATCCCCTCGTGGTTCATGGCTATCCCATCGCAGACGCCGATCACCGGAAACTCCAGCGGAAGCCCTCCGTGGGCGTAGACGGAGGATTTCACAGCCTCAGTTATCCTGTTCAGGTGTATGTGTCCGGGGATGATAGAGTTGTACGAGTTCGCAACTCCAATCCATGGACGGTCTATCTCCCAGTCGGTGTAGCCCGACGCCTTCAGTAGCGAGCGGTGAGGCGCCCTCTCCGCTCCCCTCTTTGCTCTGTCGCTTATCATTGAAACTACCTCCTGTCGCTGAGTAGCGGCCTGCTTCGATCGGTTCCGGCGCTGACTCGCTCTTCTTTGGGAAGGAATTATATCCCCTGGCGCAAGTATTACAAGCCTGAACCGGAAATAATAGTGAGGGCGTCGGAGGTGGACGGGAGAAGGAGAGAGTGTTAACATCGGCGCGTATTACACAAAATACTCATACGGAGCGTGATGCCAACCATGTCGGCCTTTGAGCTGCTCGCTGGGCGGATATCCGACATACGTACAGACGAGGGCGGCGCGAATGCGCCGGGCGTCGAAAAACGGACGGTCTTCTCTCCGAGGAGACACTGGGGGGACTATGTGGCCCGCCATTTCAGCGTGAAGGAGGGGACTGCGGCTTCATTTCACAGTCACCCGTGGCCGCACTACATGTTCATCCTTTCAGGCAGGTGCAACGCGACCATAGACGGCACGGTCTACCCGCTGGAGGGTGGGTGCTGGGCCTTCGTCCCGCCGGACGTGGATCATTCGCTTGAGAACACCGGCGAGGACGCGTTCGAGTTCATCTGCATCGTCCCGCCCGAGGGCGACCCGGACGCAAGATAGCTAGAGGGGCGGCCCTGATCCGCCGCCCCTCCGATCGATCATTGCGGGAAATCGAACTTCATCACCCCGAAGAACCACGGGTAGACGGACTTTAGGAAATAGGGGTTCAGAGCGAACATCACGAAAAGACCCATAGCCATTGTAATGTGAAGGATCGATAGTACCCCCCTGAACTTCTCCTTCCTCCCCATCACGCCAAGGTACCCCTCGCAGACGATGAAGGACGTCGGGAAGTAGATCCATCCGTTGGCCTCCGGCTCAAGCATAAAAATCATGGTGCGGATGACGCAGTAGGCGGACCACATACCCAGAAAGTAGGTGCGGCTCCCGGCCATGAAGAGGTTCGACAGGAGGGCGATACCCCTGTGGAAGAGTCCACCTCGGCTCTCTATCGACTCGATTGCGTCCAGGGCCGACTCGAAAAAGGGGACCAGGTAGCGCACGTAGCCGACCGAGAGGATCCATCCCCAGAAGAGCAGGTAGCTTAAGAATTTAAGGTACATCAAAAATCAATCACGCCTTCCGAATCAATTTTTCGGTTCAAACCCCTGCGGGTCAGCTTCTCTCCACTATCGGCTTTGAATAGGATGTCTCCGTGTCCCAGGGGAAGAGAATCCACGTGTCCTGACTCACCTCCGTGATAAACGTATCGGCGAAGGCCCTGCCCTCGGGCTTTGCGTAGACTGCGGCAAAGTGCGCCCTGGGGAGCATCTTCCTGACCACCTGAGCGGTTTTTCCCGTGTCGACGAGGTCGTCGATCAGCAGCCACCCCTCACCGTCTCCCTTGATATCCTTGAGCACAGAAAACTCCCCCTGCGTGCGCAGGGTATAGCTGGATACGCAGACCGTGTCCACAAGGCGTATGTCGAGCTCCCGAGCTATGATAGCGGCCGGTATCAGGCCACCTCTTGCGATACCGACGATCCGCTCCCACTTCCCAATACCGACCAGACGCCATGCAAGTGCCTTGCAGTCCCTGTGAACCTGCTCCCACGATATGGGGTACGTCTTGTTATATCTGTCGCCGGACAAAATCAAACCCTCCCCCGTGATTGTCACTCTTTCGCATGCCTAGCTATTCTAGCACGGGGCATCTGGTTGCGAAAGGAGGACAACCCGCGCGTGCGCGATATCAAAAAACGGACATAACCCCTGTAATTTACGCTGAATTATTATCACCCACCCTTCCCTATCCTCCGGGTGCTGTATAATTCTCCTCGGAGGGTCTTTGCCCTCTATATCAAAATCAGGGAGGTAGATGGTATGAAAAGATTTGCCTGGCTCCTCGTGTTTGCGCTAGTTTTCACCCTGTGCGGTGCGGCCCACGCCGAGTTTCCTCCGGTTCCCGCCGAAGAGATCAACCCTGGTTTCGTCTACATCGGCCCCATAGGCGACGGCGGATGGACCTTCATGCACGAGAAGGGGCGCCTGGAGATGGAGGAGAAGTATCCCGGGGTCGAGTCGGCCTTCGTCGAGTCGATCCCCGAGAGCCATGACGCTGCCAGGGTCTTCGAGACCATGGTGCGCAACGGCTCGAAGGTGATATTCGGCACCACCTTCGGCTACATGGACTTCATCCTGGAGGTGGCAAACAAGTACCCGGAGGTCATCTTCATGCACTGCTCCGGATACAAGGACGCTCCCAATATGGGCACATACTTCGGAAGAATGTACCAGGCCCGCTATCTGTCCGGCCTCGTCGCAGGCAAGATGACCAAGAACAACAAGATCGGCTTCGTCGGCGCACACCCTATCCCCGAGGTCATCAGGGGTATCAACTCATTCACCCGCGGGGTGCGCAAGGCGAACCCCGAAGCTGAAGTCCACGTGATCTGGATATTCTCCTGGCTCGACCCGGCGAAGGAAAAGGAGGCCGCGAAGGCGCTTATCGACCTCGGCGCGGACGTGCTCGGAATGCACGCCGACACCGGTGCCACCCCGCAGGCCGCTGAGGAGGCCGGAGTCTACGTCGTGGGGTATAATAACGACATGGTCGCCTACGCTCCTACAAAGCACCTCACCGCTCCGATCTGGGACTGGGGAATGGTCTACAAGGAGACCATCGGACAGGTGATCGACGGAACATGGGCGCCTAAGCACATCTGGTACGGATTGAAGGAGGGGATGGTGGACCTCGCCCCCTACGGGCCCGACGTGCCCGACTCCGTGAAGGCACTGGTCGAGGAGGAGAGAGCCAGGATAATCTCCGGCGAGTGGGACGTCTTCTACGGCCCCGTGAAGGACCAGAACGGAGAGGTCAAGGTGCCAGAGGGCTCCGCCATGACCGACGCCGAGATGCTCTCGATGAACTGGTTTGTGGAGGGGGTAAAGGGAGAGCTGCCCCAGTGACCTTTTGAACCGCTGAAAGGGAAAGGGGTGCGGCCTCCGCGCCCCTTTTTTGTACGAAAAACTCTAGCACAGGGGGTAGAGATATGGGTGCGCCAGATCCTTCTCGACTGCTCGTCCGCATGGAAAAGATCACCAAGCGCTTCGCCGGTGTGACCGCCAACCTCGAGGTCGATTTCAACGTACGCGCCGGAGAGGTACACGCCCTGCTCGGAGAGAACGGCGCGGGCAAATCCACTCTGATGAGCGTGCTCTACGGCCTGTACCGCGCGGACAGCGGCTCGCTCTCCATCGACGGAAAGGAGGTCGCCTTCTCCTCTCCGCGGGACGCGATCGCCGCCGGGATCGGCATGGTCCATCAGCACTTCATGCTCATACGAAGTCAGACCGTCTGGGAGAACATGATCTTGGGCCTTGAAGGACTCCCCTCCATACTGCCAAAACGCGTCATCCGCGACCGGATAAATGAGCTGTCCCAGCGATACGGCCTTCTGGTCGACCCGGACGCCAGCGTATGGCAGCTGTCCATCGGCGAGCAGCAGCGCGTCGCAATTCTTCAGATGCTCTACCGAAGCGCGAACATACTTATCCTGGACGAGCCCACGGCTGTGCTCACCCCTCAGGAGGCAGAACACCTCTTCGAGACGGTTCGCCAGATGACCTCGGAGGGGCATGGAGTGGTCTTCATCTCCCACAAGATGGACGAGGTCATGGGATTGTCCGATAGAGTCACGATCCTGCGAAAGGGTCGTCACGCGGGGACTGTCGATACCTCCTCCACCACCAAGGAGAAGCTTGCTGAGATGATGGTCGGGCAGAAGGTGATCTTTCAGATCGAGAAAAAAGCCGCCTCCCCGGGAAGGTCGGTAATCGAGTGCCGCGACGTCCACGCACTTAACGATCGAGGCTTCCCCGCCCTCTCCGGCGTCACCCTCTCGGTGCGCGAGGGCGAGATAGTGGGCGTGGCAGGCGTGGCAGGCAACGGCCAGCTTTCACTGTGCGAGGCTATCGTCGGTCTGCGCAGGGCGGAATCCGGACGCATCCTAATAAACGGCAATGACATGACCAACACCTCCCCTAAGGTCGTCATCGACAGTGGAATTCACTACATACCCGCTGACAGAAAGGGCACGGGGCTGGTACCGAACATGAACGTCAGCGAGAACTCGATCCTGAAGAGGTACTGGAACCGCCCCGTGTCGAAGAGGGGGTTCATAGTATGGAGAGAGGTCTTCCAGTTTGCGCGCGAACTGGTGTCGCGATACAACGTGAGCACCCCCTCCATCGGAACCCCGGTGCGAAACCTGTCCGGCGGAAACCTTCAGAAGCTGATGCTTGGCAGGGAGTTGAGCGACTCTCCCAAGGCCATTATCGCGGCTCACCCGACATGGGGGCTTGACGTGGCAGCGACCAAGTTCGTCAGAGAGCAACTGCTGGCCGCCCGCGACTCAGGGGGGGCGGTGCTGCTCGTATCGGAGGACCTTGACGAGCTCCTGGCCATGAGCGACCGGATGGTCGTCATGTTCAAAGGGCGGATAATGGGAGAGCTCGACGACCCTGCGGAGACCCCTCTTGAGAAAATCGGCCTGATGATGGCAGGCGACCGGTCGGGCGAGCCCCTTGAGGCAGCTATCGAGGAAGGAGAGACGGCATGAGGCTCTCGTTAAAGGTGGAACCGCGCATTGAGACTCCAAGGTTTCTTGGCTTTATGATACCGGTCGCCTCTCTCGTATCGGCTCTTTTGGTAGGAGCAGTCTTCCTCCACTTCATGGGAGTCTCTCCCGTTAGGGCGTACTCCACCATCATCCGCGCATCCCTTGGGGACTCCTACGGTATAAGCGAGACGATAGTGAAGGCCATCCCGCTCACCATGGTCGCCATAGCGGTCATGCTGGCCTTCACCATGCTCATCTGGAACATCGGCTGCGAGGGGCAGATCTTCATGGGAGCAATAGCCTCGGCGGCGGTCGTGCGATACTTCTCCGTGGACAGCCGCCCACTAATGTTCATAATGCTTTTCGCCGCCTCCGCCACCGCAGGGGGAGTCTGGGCCGCCATAGCTGGCTTCTTCCGCGCAAAGTGGAACGTCAACGAGATCATTACGACCCTTATGCTCAACTACGTCGCGATAAACTTCTTCAACTACTTCATCTACGGGCCGTGGCGCGACCCTACCAGCCTCGGCTTCCCCATGACCCCGCTCTTCCCCTCTACGGCGAGGCTGACCTGCTACTGCGGGACCAGGGTTCACGCTGGACTCATACTTGCCCTGCTCCTCCCGCTGATCTCCTGGGTCGTGCTGCGCTTCACCAGATGGGGGTACGAGATTCGCGTCATCGGCGAGAACCCGAAGGCGGCGGGCTTCGCAGGCATGAACTACGTGAAGAACGTGGTGCTGGTGATGTTCATATCCGGCGCGATCGCCGGCGTGGCAGGCATGTGCGAGCTGTCGGGGCTTCAGGGGCGTCTTCAGGCGGGCTTTTCCGGCGGATACGGATACACGGCGATAATCGTCGCATGGCTCGCTCGTCTGCACCCGATAGCGATAATTCTGGTCTCGTTCCTGCTGGGGGTTCTGCTAGTGGGCGGCGAGACCCTTCAGATAGTGATGCGGCTTCCACTCTCAAGTATGCTGGTCCTGCAGGGGCTTATACTCTTTTTTGTCCTGGGCGGGGAGTTCTTCCGCAAGTTTCGCATAAGGGTGGTCTGGCCGGAAAAGCAGTCGCCTGTGAAGGAGGGGGAGTGACATGGAGTTCATACTGGTACCCATACTCACGGCGGCGGTGCGAAGCGGGACCCCCATCCTGTACGCCACCCTAGGGGAGATAGTCACGGAGAAGGGCGGCATACTGAACCTCGGGCTGGAGGGGATAATGCTGCTCGGGGCATACGCGGGCTTCGCAGTCTCCTACTCCACCGGCAACGCGTGGCTAGGCATAGCGGGCGCCTTCTGCGTCGGCATGCTCCTGGGACTGGTTCACTCTTTCATCTGCGTAACGTTGAAGGGAAATCAGGTGGTGAGCGGGCTTGCGATGACGATGTTCGGCACGGGGGCCTCCTCCATCCTGGGGAGGGACTATGTCGGGGTCACTATCGAGGGTCTCGATAAGATTTCAGTCCCGTTACTGTCGGATATCCCGATCATCGGCCCGGCGTTTTTCAGACACGACGCTCTTATCTACTGCTCTTACGCTCTTGTAATCTTCCTCTGCTGGTTCTTCGCCTCTACCAGGCAGGGGCTCTACCTGCGGGCCGTAGGGGACAACCCAAGGGCGGCCGACGCCATGGGGATCTCAGTAGCAAAGACAATGTACTTCTACACGATGATCGGGGCGGGTATAGTCGCGGTCGGCGGCGCACACATGTCCGTGGCCTACACCAAGATGTGGGCAGAGCATATGACCGCAGGGCGCGGCTGGATCGCCGTCGCTCTGGTCATCTTCGCCATATGGCATCCGGCCCGGGCGGCGTTCGGCGCATACCTCTTCGGCGGCGTCGAGGCCTTTCAGCTTCGCCTTCAGGCCGCGGGAACGACCATCCCCGCACCGATACTGATGATGATGCCGTACCTGATGACGATAGGCGTCCTGCTGTTCATTTCGATCAGGAAGGGCAAGGGCATCGTCTACGGCGCCCCTGCGGCGTTGGGACTCCCCTTCTTCAGAGAGGAAAGAGACTGATCACCGTAACAGCCTGATGTAGAATCGCCGGGCGACTTCATCGCAGGCCGCCCGGCTCCTTTTTATTTTTCGAACGGAGGTATTACGAACGTGGGCTTTTTCTTTCAGTACGTTCCGGTCGCCGGCGCTCTGCTGAACGCCGCGGCTGTCATAATCGGAGGGCTTGCCGGGGTCATGCTCCGCTCCCGGCTTTCGGACAGATACATTGAGATAACCTTTCAGGGGCTCGGCCTTTTCACCCTTATGCTGGGTTTTCAGATGGCCTTGAAGACCCAGAGCGTTATTATCATGGTCTTCAGCATAGTCGGAGGCGCTCTTCTGGGCGAGTGGATGGACCTGGAGAGGCGGCTCAACGGACTGGCCAATTGGACAAAACAAAGAATACGCTCGGAGAACGAGAGGTTCACCGAGGGGTTCGTCGCGGCCTCTCTGCTCTTCTGCGTCGGCTCCATGGCAATTCTCGGGGCGATAGAAGAGGGCACTGGCGGATACCCGCAGCTCTTCATCACGAAGTCATTCATGGACCTCATGGCGTCAGCGGCAATGGGAGCCTCCCTTGGAGTGGGAGTAGTATTCTCGGCCCTGCCGATACTGGTGTACGAAGGGACACTCACGCTGCTTGCCGAGGCTGCGCAGCGACTGATGAGTCCGCAGGTGATCAATGAGATAACAGCGGTCGGAGGGCTGATGATGCTTGGTATCGGCTTCGGAATACTGGAGATAAAAAGCGTAAGAGTGGTCAACATGCTGCCCGCCCTCGCGGTTACTCTGCTGTTGACCACTCTATTCCTGTAACTCCTATCAGCTTAGCTTAGGCGCCATCTGAAAGCGGGCTCGGTGACGCCGTAGATGGCGCTCTTTTTGCCCTTCAGCAGCGCCCATATCTGGTCACCGTAGTCATAGTGCCACCATTCGTCCGGATAGTTGACGAAACCTGTCTTGTTCATTACATAGTGGAGGAGCCTTCTGTTGTGCAGGGCCTCCTCCTCATCCGCGGTCAGAGCCTCTTTTTCGTCGAGCTTCTTCTCGAGCCAGGCGATGCCTGATCTCTCGGAAGTCTCGTCGAACACTGTGCCCATTGGCAGGCAGATTCCGGTGCCGTCCACTATTGTAAGGTCTACCGCGCCACCGGTCACGTGAGGGGAGGGGTGCTGTGGGTGAAGCGAGGGGGGGGCAACGTACTGCGACGCAAGATTTGTGATCTCAGCGTCGTTCAGCAGAGGCATCCTCTCCCTGAGCTCGGAGCGAAACTTCTGGAAGAGGGTCGTCTGGATACTTCTCGGGCGCCAGGAATCGAGCAGGACCAGGCGGCAGCCGTTCGGGAGCATATCGGCCGCCTCCAGGAGCCGCTCGAGGACGGAACGCCTCACGTAGCACTCGGGTACGGCTCTCTCGAACATATTAAGATAGTACTGAGGCCGCACTAGGATTTTCTCCGGCACAAGGCTCGCCGGTACCATCTCCTCGCCGCACTCCTCAATGGGGACCTCTCTCGCCCTGTCCCAGGAGAAGGGGGGAGGGGCAGGAATAGGTATGTCCATGAAAGGGTGGTTCATCTTTTACTATCTCCTTCCATATACCGCACCTACAGATTAAGAAGGCGCGGGATAAATGTGGTCAACGAAGGGAACGAAATAACCGCTATCAGCACCAGCAGGGCGACGCCTATGAAGGGCCAGATATGAATGAAGACATCCGATAGCTTCACCTTGCCGACCGCCGCTACTATGTAGTTGCAAGCACCCATCGGCGGTGTGATCAGTGCGATCGTGACGTTAAGCGTCATCACCACGCCGAAGTGAATAGGATCGATGCCGGCCTTGATGGCTATCGGTGTAAAGATGGGAGTGAGAAGTGCCAGGGTGGAGACCTCCTCCATGAACATCCCCACCGGGAATATTATCGCGCTGAGCACCATCATCAGAAGCCAGGGGTTGTCGTGAAAGCCCGCACCCAGGATAAAGGAGGCGAACCTCTGCGGGACCCTCTCCCACTTCAGCAGCCACCCTATCACCATGGCGGCCCCCATAATGAGGAAAATGGAGCTGGTCAGGCGTGCGGTCTCATAGAGCGACTCGCCGATTATTCGGAGCGTGAGCTGCCGTGTGTACAACACGCCCGTGACAAGGCAGTAGGCTACAGCCAGTGCGCCCGACTCAGTGGGCGTGACAACGCCGCTTACTATCCCTCCTATGATTATCAGCGGCGCGCATATCGCCACGAGCGATCTGGTCAATATCTCCCTCTTTCTCTTGCGTATCTCCTCAAAGTCGGCCACCGGCACCTGGTAACGGTGGGAGTAGACGTAGTTCATCACCATATAGGCCGCCCCCAGCAGAAGCCCGGGCAGTAGCCCTGCCGCGAACAGGCCTCCGATGGAGGTGTTGGTCATCGAGGCGTAGATTATCATGAAGATGCTGGGGGGTATTATCGGGCCGATAAGGGAGCTGCCGGCGGTTATCCCTGCCGAGTACGCTGGCGAGAAACCGTCCTTTATCATCGCGGGGATAAGGATCGAGCCTAGGGCTGATGCGTCCGCCGCTGCGGAGCCGTTCACACCGGCCAGGATTATGCTCGCGACCACGTTGACGTACCCCAGGCCACCCCTAACAGAGCCGACGAGAAGCCTGCTGAAGTCCAGAAGTCTGTCCGTAAGCCCTCCTCTGTTCATCAGGATGCCGGCGAGGATGAAGAAGGGGATCGCCATCAGGGAGAAGGCGTCCATCCCACCGAAGAACTGCTGGCTTATCACGCGTAGCAACGAGAGATCCCCCAACATTACCACACCGACGAGCGAAGTGGAGAGCAGGGACAGGTAGAGGGGCACGCCAAGAACCATCAGAGCCAAAAAGATCACAAGCATCGACAGGCCCATACAGCTACTCCCTCCCCCGGCAGAGCCAGGCGATAATCGTCACGGTCATCAACAGAAGGAAACCGACCGGGACCGATAGTAGCGGGACGGTCTTGGGAATGCCAAGCGCGATGGTCTTCATCCCGCGCATCTGCAGTGCGTTTACCGACCCGATGTATATCATCAGAGAGAAGAGCAACAGAGCAAGCAGGAGGCGACCCCACTCTATTAGGCGACGCAGAGGGGCGGGCAGATGCGGGACCACGAAGTCGATCACCATGTGGTCTCCCCTCAACGCCGCTCCCGAAGCGGCGATCATGACCATCCAGACCAGCGAGAAGCGAGCCGCCTCCTCAGTCCATATGAGAGAGCTCTTGAGGACGTAGCGGCAGAAGACGCCTAGAATGATATCTCCGACGTTGATAATGAGCAGTATGCACGCTCCCCAGGCGCTGATCCTCTCAAGCCTTCGGAGCCAGACGGACGGCGTGGATCCGATCACGCCGCCCGAACAGCCGCCTGTCTGCATGGGAGGGGCTACTTCCTCGCCTTAGCGTTGGCGTTTCCAGCGCACTCAAGCGCTCTGTCCAGCCACTCCTCGCCAACCTTGTCCTTGAGCCACTCTACGTAAGAGGGCTGTCCCGCGCTGCGGAAGGTCTCCATCTCCTCTTCGTTCGGACTGTAAACCACCATGCCCCTCTCGACCAGGAAATCGATGTCCTTCTTATCCTGCTCCGCCATTGCCGCCCGGTTCAGCCCGTTAGCTTCTTTGGCCGCGTCAAGGATGACAGCCCTGTGCTCCTCGGACAGAGAGTCGAGGAAGTCCCCGTTTACCACCAGGAACTGGTCGGAGTACTGTATATTCGCCAGGGTAAGGTACTTCTGCACCTCCTGAAGGCTGCCCATCTTGATGTACATGGCGGGGTTCATCTGCCCGTCCACCACGCCCGTCTTCAGAGCCAGGTAGAGTTCGGTCCACGGCACAGGCGTTCCGCTGGCGCCGAAGGACTTGTAGAGTATGACCTGTCCCTCGTCCATGCCGCGGAACTTCAGGCCTTCGAAGTCCTCCGCACTCCGTATCTCCCTGACGTTGTTCGTGAACGCCAGGAAGCCCCCCTCCTCCACCGCCTCAAGAAGGTAGGCTCCTGTGCGTGCGTGGAACTCTACCTTGGCCATCGTCCAGAAACGGCTCTCGTCGAAAAAGAAGTGA
>JBAYOX010000022.1:0-13399 GCA_041678025.1 Aminobacteriaceae bacterium | reverse complement strand
TCCGAGGGGAAGGGTGTGCCGGTCTTCTCCTCGAATATCTTCTTGAACTGTCTGGCGACACCCTCAAGCTCCTTCTCGGGTATCTCGTTGTCAAACTGCACAGAAAGGCTCTTCTTTGTCCTGGTGAGCACCTCCTCGAAGTGCTCGCCTTCGACGCCGTGGACGACGTTGCCGTACATCTGGATGAAGCGGCGGTAGCTGTCGTAGGCGAAGCGGCGATCGTTAGAGATCTTCGCGAGGCTCTCGACGCTCTCGTCGTTCAGCCCTAAGTTGAGCACCGTGTCCATCATGCCCGGCATGGAGACAGGCGCCCCCGAGCGGACCGAGACCAGAAGGGGGTTGTCCCCCGCTCCGAACTTCTTTCCCGTCTCTCTTTCAAGGTCGCTCATGGCGGATGAGACGTCGTTCCAAATTTCGTCCAGGAAGGACGGGTTTTTGCCATACTCCAGACATGCGTGAGTCGTGAGTATAAACCCGGGAGGTACCGGCAGGCCGTAGCCCACCATCTGGGCAAGGTTCGCGCCCTTGCCGCCGAGGAGCGCTTTCATATCCGCGTTGCCCTCATGAAAATTATAGACGTACTTCTCTCTGTTCATCTCCGTATGGCACCTCCATGGTAGAGTAGTTTTTTCCTTACACTCGTATTTCATCATGTTCCGCGATGCGTGTGTCGCAAATCTTCTCCGGACAAACAACCCGGGCCGGAGTAGTGTATTATACCCCATCCGGCAGGGGATTTTGGCAATATTTAGAAAGCGCCTCGTGTCAGGGCTTTGTCGATCTGAGGTACTCCATTATCTCCTGCGCCGTCTCCTCCATGGACTTGTCGGTGACGTCACAGACTCTGGCGCCTACTGTGGAAAAGTATTCCCGTGAGGTTTTGAGTTCCCTCTCGACCCTGTCTGTGTCCGCGTAGGCGGAAGCGGAGGGCTCCAAGTCCAGCATCCTGAGTCTGTTTATTCTAATCCTTGAGAGGCTTTCGGTGGAGATATCAAGACCGACCAGCCTGGAGGAGGGGACGCTCCGGATGACCTCTGGAGGCTCACGTTCGGGGACTATGGAGAAGTTTGACGTTTTGAGCCCCTTCTGTGCCATGAAGACGGAGAGAGGGGTCTTCCCTGTTCGGGAGACCCCCAACAGGACGAGGTCGGCGTCCGACGCAAGCTCCTCGTTGCGTCCGTCGTCACACATGGCGGTGAACTCGATAGCTCTGATCTTCTTGAGCAGTCCGTTTCCAACTGCAATCTTTTCATCCGAAGGGCGTTGTATGGGTGCCCCAAGCGTCTCCTCGAGCCTGGCGAAAAGGGTCTCCGCAAGGTCAATGAATGGGACGCCCAGATTCCGGCATTCGGTCTCCAGAGCTGCGCGGCGCTCCTCCTCTAAAAGGGTGAATATCAACAGTGCGGATGAGTCGGCGCTTACGGCTTGCGCCAGCGGAGTCTCCGCGATATCGAAACGCCGGACGGTCGAGAAAACCCCGGTAAACAGGTTTTCTATCGCGATTGCCAGCAGCTCGGAGCTCTCGCTGGTAGAATCGCCTGCGATGAGCAGGTTTGTCGGCTGCATATCGATCACCCCTTCTGCTCGGAGCGTATCAGCCTCTCTTCAACACTCCAAGATCGCCCACCTTGAGGAAGAGGGCGTTGCAGAGCATAAGCAGACTCAGTCTGTTAGATTTTACCCTCTCATCAGGATCCATTACAAGGACGTCGTCGAAAAAGGAGGAGACGAAGGGGGACAGTTCGGAAAGATATGATGCGAGCGCCTTCCAGTCTTGAGAGGATAGGGCCTCGTCGACTTTCGGGCTTATCCTCTCGATCTCGCCGTGCAGCCTGCCCTCCGCTTCCTTCTGGAAGAGGGAGCTGTCCACCTGTGAAGGGACGTCACCGCTTTTTGAGAGGATGTTGCGGACTCTGACCGCGGAGGTAACGAGGTCGATGAACCAGCTCTCATCCTGAATCCGGGAAAACACCTCAAGAAATTTCAGCGACTGAAGAGGTCGGTTCCCAGCTACTGAGAGGGCAAGGGTCGTGAGCTCGTGCGAGTACCCTTTCTCTCTTATCTGAACGTGCAGCCTCTGCTGCAGGAAGGTGAATATCCTCTCTCTAACCTCGTCCGATACCGAGAGAAGCTCGCAGTTCTTCCCGACGAGGCGAAGGAGGTCGACGTCGAGCTCCTTGCCCCAGAGGATCTCGTTTATGCAGCGGGCCGCCCGGCGGAGGGCATATGGGTCCTGAGAACCCGTTGGCTCGAGGCCAACCTTGAAGCAGCTTACGATGATGTGAACTCTCTCGGACAGGCCCAGAAGTGCACCGATGGTGTCGGTCGGCATTTCGCCCCCCGCCGCCCTCGGAAGGTACTGTTCGTAGAGGGCCTTCGCCACCCTCTCTGGTTCGCCGTTTTTGATGGCGTACTCCCTTCCCATGACGCCCTGAAGATCGGGGAACTCGTAGACCATGCCTGTTACAAGGTCCGTTTTCGCCAGTAGCGCGGCTCTGTCGAGAAGCTGCAGGCTTTCATTCATCCCCATCTCCTCGCACAGCCAGAGGGCAAGGCTGCGCGTGGCCATGACCTTGTCGTGGAGCGTTCCAAGCTTCTCCTGGTAGACTATCGACTTCAGGCTTTCGAGGTTAGCCGCAAGGGGTTTTTTCAGGTCCTCGGCCCAGAAAAATGCCGCGTCCTCCAGGCGTGCGCGAAGCACTCTTTCGTTCCCCTCCCGGACTACGTCCATGTTGGAGGCGAGGTTGTTGCTCACTCCGACGAAGTGCGGTAGAAGCTTGCCGTTGGCGCTTCGCACAGAGAAGTACTTCTGATTCTTCTTCATCGAGGTCGTCAGGACCTCCTCTGGTATCTCCAGGAACTTTTTGTTGAAGCCGCCGAAGAAGGGTACGGGGTATTCCACGAGGTAGAGGTTCTCCTCTATCGTCTCCGGGTCCATCTCGACTGAGCCTTCAAGCTGGCGCTCCAGCGCCGCGATACTGGCGATCATCTTTTGGCGGCGTTTTTCTTGGTCAAGGATTACGTGATTGTCGTAGAGCAGCTCCATAAAGTCGGCGGCGTCTTCGACCGGGATGTTCTTCGCGCCCATGAAACGGTGTCCGCTGGTGACGGAGCCGCTTTTTACGTTCCCATACTGAAAGGGGATGACCTCTTTGTCGACCATCGCGACTATCCAGCGTACGGGGCGTGCGAAACGGACGGAGGGGGTATCCCAGTACATGCTCTTTGGGAAGACCAGTTTTCGTATCAGAGCGGGAAGCAGCTCTGGAAGGACGTCCAGAACGGGCATTCCTGGCTCGGACACCTCGGCGTAGGCGTACTTTGTCCCGTCGGCCTCGACGGGTATCAGGCTCTCGACTGTTACTCCTTTGCTCTTCGCGAAGCCGTAGGCCGCCCTGGTGGCGTTGCCGTTCATATCGAAGGCGGAGGACCATGCCGGGCCCTTGTAGGTGTTGACGATGTCCCTTCTCAGCTCTTCGACTTCCCCTACTATCAAGGCTATGCGCCTGGGGGTCGCGTAAACGGACATCTTCTTGAAGGTGATTCTGGCGGCGTCGAAATCCTCCTTGGCCGTCTTTTCAAGCAGGGCCATCGCATCGGGAAGAAAGCGCGAGGGTATCTCCTCCACCCCTATCTCAAGGAGCAGGTTATTGTAAGTCACGGGAATCACCTCCTGGGTTCTTCGTGGAACTTGCCGACCAGCGGAAGCCCCATTTCACGTCTCTGCGCGACGTAAGACTCGCAGCAGCGTCCGGCGAGGGCCCTTATCCTTCCGATGTAGCCGGTCCTCTCGGTAACGCTTATCGCGTTGCGGGCGTCGAGGAGGTTGAAGGTGTGAGAGCACTTGAGAACGTAGTCGTATGCAGGGAGGACAAACCCCCTGTCGAGTATCCTGCCCGCCTCCGCCTCGTACATTCCGAAGAGCTGGAAGAGCATTTTTGTGTCGGCAAGCTCGAAGTTGTAGTGTGAATGCTCGACCTCGCCCTTGTGGTGTACGTCGCCGTACCTGACGTCGTCAACCCATCGCAGGTCGTAGACGTTCTCGACCTTCTGGACGAACATGGCTATACGCTCGATTCCGTAGGTTATCTCCGCGGGAACAAGGTCCATGTCGATGCCGCCGACCTGCTGGAAATAGGTGAACTGGGTCACCTCCATGCCGTCCAGCCAAACCTCCCAACCAAGGCCCCAGGCCCCGACCGTGGGGGATTCCCAGTCGTCCTCCACGAACCTGATATCATGCTCCTCCGGCTCTATTCCAAGGGCAGCGAGGCTTTGAAGGTAAAGGTCCATGATGTTCGACGGCGCGGGCTTGATTATCACCTGATACTGGTAGTAGTGCTGCAGGCGGTTCGGGTTCTCTCCGTAGCGACCGTCCGCCGGGCGGCGAGAGGGTTCGACATAGGCCACGCGCCACGGCTCCGGGCCGAGCACGCGAAGGCATGTCGCTGGGTTCATCGTTCCCGCTCCCACCTCTATGTCGTACGGCTGCTGGGCGACGCATCCCTGCTCGGCCCAGAAGCGCTCGAGGCGGAAAATTATATCCTGAAAGTTCACTGCCATTCCTCCTTGTGAAAAGGGTTCGGTTAGTTAAGCGAGTCAAAGTAGTGCCGCAGGCGGGTGTTGACCTCCTGCCACGGCGGCCCGGCCGTAAAGCGGTCGGAGTGAAACAGCCCGGCTAGCGCGCTGACCGGGGTTGAGAGCGACAGCCGAAGTGACTTCATGTCCGAGTCGGACAGGCTAGCCCCCTCGGCGGAGGGAGAGCAGGAGGGGCAGAGAAAGCCGTATAGTGACAGACGGGCCGACGTGAGGGGTGCGCCGCACTTGACGCAGTCCTCCGTAGATGGAGCAAGCCCCCAATTATGCAGCCACTTCCACAAGAAACGCCACTCCGCGACCATCGGATGGACGCCGCTTTTCAGCTGGACTCCCGACCAGTAGTATAGCGCCAGCACCTCGTCGCAGGGAAGTCCGGGGGCGAGGTGACGGCACAAAAGCCCGTCCCAATCTATCAGCTTAGCTATCTTCTCCGGGTCGTCCCTCAGGGGCCAGAAGTCCTCCTTCACCTCAGCCGAGGTCAGGTAGAAGTGCTTTGTCCCGCGATAGAGGTTGAAATTTGCCCATGTGAGGGGCTCTATGCCCCCTCCGAACCTTATCCTTCCCCTTGTGGCGCCGGGGGCGTAGACTGTAAGAGGCCCCGTACCCCTGAGAAAGAGATAGAGAGTCGCGTCCCCCTCCGGCGATATCCATCTTCTCAGGACCACGCCTGACCTCTTTATATGACCCTGCGGCACCTCGTCGGTGAAAGATGCACCAGGAAACCAGGAGGAGTCGCGCCGCTTCATTCCGCCTCCTATCCGCGCCCCCGCCGCTCTTCGATGCCGAACAGCCGCAGGTCGTTCTCGGACTGCCTCCAGTTTTTACGCACCTTGACCCATAGATCAAGGAAGACCTTGTGCCCCGTGAACGCCTCCAGCTCTATCCGTGCAAGCCTTCCTATCTCCCTCATGCGCTCCCCGCCGCCTCCTATGACTATGCGCTTCTGCCCTTCTCTCTCGACATAGACGCTGGCTCTTATGTAAAGCACGTCACGTTCAGGGTACTCGTCAGGGCTTTTATAGTCCTCTATTTCGACGGCGATGCTGTGCGGAACCTCTCTGTGGGTGAGCATAAGGGTCTTTTCCCGTATGATCTCCGCTGCTATGAACTTCTCCGGCCTGTCAACCAGGGTGTCCTCATCGTAGCAGGGCGGACCCACGGGAAGGAAGGGCCTGATGGACTCAACCAGTGAGTCGAGTCCCTTCCCGGTCCTTGCGGAGATGTAGACGGCCCCCTGCAGTTTAAGCCCACTCTCGTACAGGGCCCGTACCGCCCGCCGCTCCTCCTGGCCTAGGGGGGAGTCGCACTTGTTCACAGTCAACAGGATCGGGGCGTTAAACTGGGTCAGTATCGAGATGATCTCGGAGTCCTCGGGGAGAATCGTCCTGTCTCCAGCCTCGACGACGTAGCAGATCACGTCGGCCTCGTTCAGTGACTCCACCGCTGCGTTGACCAAAACCCTGCCCAGCCTGTGCTTGGGAAGGTGAAGGCCGGGGGTGTCCAAAAAGACGATCTGGATTCCCTCCGCGCCGTAGATGCATCTGATCACGTTCCTGGTGGTCTGGGGCTTGTCTGAGACTATGCTGACCTTATAGTCAAGCAATCTGTTGATGATGGACGACTTTCCGACGTTGGGACGGCCGGCGAGAACGACCCTTCCGGAGCGGAATTCTTTTGTCATCGCTCGTCGCCCTTGCCCCCGAGCAAAAAGGGGGCGGGGAAGAGGTCAGCAAGCGAGGCGGCAACGTATGAATCGCCCTCCTCGAATAGGAGGATCATCTCGGAGTTGAACTCCGCCATGAACTGCCTGCACGCTCCGCAGGGAAGGCACGGCTCCCCATGAACGCCCACAATGGCGGCGGCGAGCGGCTTTCTCCCGCCCCGCGCGATCATAGCGACGGCCGCGCTTCTCTCGGCGCAGATCGACAGGCCGTATGAGCCGTTCTCCACGTTGCAGGCCAGGACAAGGTCATCCATTCCCTCCACCAGGAAGGCCGCTCCCACGGGGAAGTTCGAGTAGGGTGAGTAGGATCTTGCCCGGGCCTCCCTTGCCGCTTGAATAAGCTCCTCGGGTGAAGGCCAGGATTTTGGCCATATGAAGTCTTTTTTCAGCGGGTTCATTCTATGTCCTCCGATGCTGACAGCTCTTCAGGCTCCTTCGGTATGAGGCGAAGAAGCTTGATTCTGTGGTCCTCTACCTCGACGACTTCAATCTCCCAGGAGCCCTGCCCGTCGCCGGGGTCGTAGATGAACCTCTCTCCGGGGGAGGGGAAGTCGCCCGATATCGAAAGGACCAGTCCGGCCAGGCTCTCCGCCTCCTCGGATTCGAAATACGAACCGAGCATCTCGCTGAGGTCCTCCAGGCCGACGGTACCCTGTACTATATAGCTTCCGTCCTCCCTCGCAGTGAGCGAGGGGGTGTCCTTGTCGTATTCGTCCTGTATCTCCCCCACTATCTCCTCCAGCAGGTCCTCCAGGGTGGCAATGCCGGCCACCCCGCCGTACTCGTCCACAGCGACGCCCATGTGTATGTGTTTGCCCTTCATGTTGTTGAAGAGCTCGACCACGCGCATGCTCTCCGGGACGAACAGCGCCTCTCTCATTATGGAGGAAACGGGGGATGATATTTTTCCCTGAAGGAGATGGGGAATCGTGTCCTTCACGTAGAGAATGCCGACTATGTCGTCGAGGTTCTCCCTGAAGACCGGTATCCTTGAATGGCCGTGTTCGAGAAAGACTGTTATGGCCTCTTCAAGGGTGCAGTCGGCCTGGACGGCGTCCATGTCTGTGCGTGGTACCATGATCTCGTAGACCCTGGTCTCCTCGAAGGAGATTACGCCGTGTATCATCTTGCGCTCAACCTCTTCGATCGCTCCCGACTCCTGCCCTATGTTCACCATCTGTTCGAACTCCTCCCTGGTGACGAAGGGGTGACGCCCCTTTACCTCCACTTTGAAGAGTGCGCCCAGCATCTTGACGACCGCAAGAAGCAACCACAGGAAGGGTGCGAGAAGTATGTCGAGCAGCCTGAGAAATGGAAGCGACATCACTAAAATCGTGTCCTGGTTCACGATCGCGACACTCTTGGGAAATACCTCCCCGAAGACTACTATCAGCGCGGTCATCAACGGCACGACGACCAGCACCCCTGCCTGCCCCATTATCGCTATGGAGAGGGAGGCGGCTATTGCGCTGGCGGCAATGTTGACGAGGTTGTTCGATATGAGGACGATCGTCAGGACTCGCTGTACGTCCTGAAGCAGCCAGTCGAAAAAACGCTTTCTGTAAGGGAATCGCTCTGTAAGAGCAAGTATTTTTCCTCGACCTGAAGAGGTTATCGCCGTCTCGGCCGCGCTGAAGAATGCCGACAGAGACAGAAGAACGACCAGAAGCAGCAGGTAGTAGAGGGCGGACTCGGTCACTTGAGCACCTCCCCATTTTGTTCAGGCAGGCCGAAGGCCGGGGCTTTCAGCAGCTCGTCGCGTATTTGGGCGGTCGCCTGCTCCATCGCAACCCTTCGCTCGACCGTGTCGTGATCCCACGCAAGCAGGTGCAGAAAGCCGTGTGCCAGAAGGAGCGTCATCTCGGCCAAAAACTCCTCGTCGGAGGTGGAGCTCCTGCGAACCACCTCCGGGCATATCAGTATGTCCCCCAGCGTAAGGGTGGGCAAGAGGCGCGAGGGGCGAAACTCTCCCTCTTCCTCCCACATGGGAAAAGAGAGCACGTCTGTTGCCTCGTCGACACCTCTGAAGAGGCTGTTTCGCTCCCTCATAAGGTCCGCCGTTATCAACGACAGTGATATCTCCACCCTGTCTGGCAGGCTTCCTCTCGGGGTCAAGGCCTCCAGTGCGTCCGCGAGGACGGCCTCGGCTTTTTCCTTGAATATCAGGGGTTTGCCTGACGGGTCGGCGTCCTCGTCGTTATCGAGGCGCAGGTGAATCTCCACTTGCATTCGCCTCCTGTGTATGATCTCTTTTTTGCGGGTCGATTTTTTCCTTTATATCCTTTACTTTGCGGGTATGGTACATCGTCCTGAGAGAGGAGAGCAACGTCTCTTTTATCACTGACAGGTCCCGCAGTGTGAAATCCACGTCGTCAAGCTGTCCCTCGGCGATCTTGGATTCGACGACGCGGTTTATGGTCTCCGCCACGTCGAATATGGAATCCGCACCTCCGCGGAATTCCGACCTGACGGCGGCCTCTACGGAGTCCACGAGCATCATAAGGCCGGTCTCTCTGCTCTGGGGGCGGGGGCCGGGGTAGCGAAACTGGTCGCTGGGGATGATGGTGCCCATGTTCTCGGCTTTTCTGAGAAAGTACGAGAGGGTCGTTGTGCCGTGATGCTCGGCAATGAACGAGCGTATTACGCGCGGCAGGTGATACTCCTGGGCGAGATCAAGCCCCTCGCGAACGTGGGCGATGATTATAAGGGCCGAGAGAGAGGGCTTCAACTCGTCGTGTATGTTCTCCCCTCCCATCTGGTTCTCTACGAATGCCTCGGGGCGTCGCAGCTTGCCTATGTCGTGAAAATACGCGCCAGCCTTCAGGAGGTTCGCGTTCATGCCGAGCTTGTCTGCGACGCTCTCGGCAAGAGTGCCGAGCATCAGCGAGTGGTGATAGGTCCCGGCGGCCTCCATCTGAAGCCTCTTCAGAAGCGGGTTTGAGGGGTGGCTCAGCTCTATCAGGCGAAGCGGGGAGAGAACGTCGAAGGCGTCCTCAAGCAGCGGAAGGGCGGCTATTACAAGGCTGCTGCAGACGGCGACTCCGAGCAAAAGCGGTATCAGGATCTCTGCGGAGAAGGAGATGTTGAAGGCGAGCCTAAGCACCAGCCCCGCGCCTGCCTGAAGGATCCCGAGAAGGAAGAGCTGTTTCCAAAGACTGCCCCTGGAATGAGCGTCCTTCAGGACGAAGAATCCTCCGAAGGCGCTTGCCATACCCATTAGGGCCACGAGAAGCACGTGCAGGGTGGAAAAGCCGGATACGACAAGTGCGCCGAGGATGCTCCCCCCCATTACAAGCTGGAGGGCTGTGTGCGCCGGAAGGGTGAGGTATGAGCATCCGGCGAGGAAGAGGCTGCCCATTCCCAGGATGGAGAAGAGCGAAGATGTGTACTCGATTATCCATCCAAGTCCGGTGATGACCGATAGGTAGAGCCACGGAAGAGAGTCCCTGCCCACAGAGCGGTTGAGGGTCTGAGTGGTGAGCCAGAGCGGCCAGAATGGGATAACCATCAGGACGAACAGAATCTGCTTCCAGGGGAAGGTGAGTCTGGAGTAGCCCTGCGTCTCGAGTATCCGGGCGGCCTGGCTTGTTATAACCTGCCCCTTCTCGACAAGTATGTCGCCCGGCGATACCTCCCGCTCGACAGGCTGCAGCGCCGCGCCGATCTCCTCGCGCAGGGCGCGCGTAAGCTCATCGTCGACGTGAGTCAGGGGCTGAAGGATCTCGCCGAGTATCTGGTAGACGACGTTGGCATCCTCTATCGGCAGGGAGAGGCCTTCGATCTCCTTCCACATCTTCTCGGGCGACCATGATTCGCCCTCCTCCCCGGACGGCTTCGCTTCAAGGTAGGCTCCGCTGAGGCGAGCGCTCTCCTGGAGCACTCTCTTTCTCGCCTCCTCTGGGTATTCGTTTATCAGATCAGTCAGGCCGCGGGAGAGGGTCAGTCCGGATATGTCACCGGTGGCCATGGCCTCGATCTTTGATATCAATCTGTCCATGGCCGCACCGTCGCGGACCAGCACACCAGCGATTGTATCCCCCACACGGGCGCGAAGGATGGATGTGCTGTCGTCGTCGGTGTACTTCAAGGGTGAGAGCGCAAGGTATGTCCTGGGAGATGGCTCTCCCGGAAGGAAGCCGGACCTTCTGTCCTCGAGGAACCATTTCAGGAAGATCACCGCAAGCGCGAAGGCGATGAGCAACAGCAACGACAGGACGCGGTAGTCAAGAAGCGCGTCGTCGCTGGAAAACGGAAGGCCGCTTCGTTTTTTCAGGCCGCTCTTATGCACGCTGTTCCCGCTGTCGCTCATATCTTTCGTAAGCCCTCACTACTTTTTGGACTATCTCGTGCCGGACCACATCGGAGTCGGTCAGGTTGAAGAACTCGATCCCCTCTATGCCCTCAAGTATGTCTCTGACCTGGATGAGGCCGGATGTCTTGCCGTTGGGGAGGTCGATCTGTGTTATGTCGCCGGTGATTACGGCTTTAGAGCCGAAACCAAGACGCGTCAGGAACATCTTCATCTGCTCCGGAGTGGTGTTTTGCGCCTCGTCCAGGATGATGAAGCTGTCATTCAGAGTTCTTCCCCTCATATACGCCAGGGGGGCTATCTCTATGACGCCCTTGTCAACGTAGCGGAGAAAACGTTCCGGGGAGAGCAGGTCGTAGAAGGCGTCGTACAGGGGGCGAACGTAAGGCTCGACCTTTTCGCGAAGGTCGCCGGGCAGGTATCCTAGGCTCTCTCCGGCCTCCACGGCGGGGCGCACGAGAACAATCCTGCTGATGGCAGAGGCCTTCAGCAGGGAGACAGCATGACATACGGCCAGGAAGGTTTTCCCCGTGCCGGCCGGGCCTATTGCGAATACGACGTCGTTTCTTCTGACGGCCTCCAGGTAGGCCCTCTGTCCCTCCGTCTTCGCACGAACGGGCTTCCCTCTGGCTGTGGTGGTGATGACCTCCGAGAAGAGGGGGGCAAGGTCGACCGAGCCCTTCTCAGCTATCATGTCCATCGCATAACGAACGTCGGCCAGGTGAAGCGGGTGCCCCTTCAGGGCGATCCTGTGAAGTTGCTCGAGGAGTCGATAAGCGATATTCACCGCCTCCTCGTCAGGGCCTCGCACAGCGACTTTATTGCCTCTGACGAGCAGGCTTACCGGGTAGCGCTGCTCTACCTCGGTAAGGTTTTCGTCGCCGTTTCCCGCGAAACGGTACATGGCCTCCATGTCCGCGAACTCCAGCTCGCGGATAAATACCCCCTGCTCCAGTTTTTTATCCGACACGTTCAAATATTACCTCCTGCCCGGTTATACGGGGTATCCCGCTCCGTCCACGAGCTCGGCGACTCCTACGTCAATCTTCATCTCTCTTGCGAATTTTTTCATAAGGAAATCCTTTGCCACGGTGGGGAAAAGGACGTAGCTCAGCACGTCCTCCGGCTGCAACATCCAGGGGGCAACGGCCTTTCTCGCCTCCTCCAGCTCCGGCTTGATAAGCTCCGCCGGCCGGACCGTTATGGGCTCCGTGTCGCCTATGACCTTTTTGCGGATCACAGGGTCGATCTCCGCTGGGGGCTTGCCGTACTCACCTCTGAAATAGCTCTTGACCTCGCTGGGGATCACCTTCCACCTCTCCCCCACGAGCACGTTGAGCGTGGCCTGGGTTCCGACTATCTGGCTGGTCGGGGTGACAAGCGGCGGGTAACCCATCTCTTTGCGGACCTTGGGGACCTCCTCAAGGACGGCCGGGAGCTTGGCAAGGGCGTTCTGGTCGCGGAGCTGGCTGACCAGGTTGGAGTACATACCGCCAGGGATCTGATAGAGGAGGACGTTGATGTCTACCCCCCCGAGGTCGATGAAGATGTCGGAATACTTATCGCGCACTTTTTTGAAGTGCATTGCTATCGGAACGAGCTTCTCAAGCTCCAGGCCGGTGTCAAGAGGCCCCCCCTTGAGGGCCGCTACCATCGACTCTATCGGAGGCTGGCTTGTCCCTAGGGCGAAGGGCGAAATTGCGCAGTCGACGACGTCCGCACCCGCCTCAAGCCCCGCGTAGTACGCCATGGACGCCATGCCGCTCGTGTAGTGGGAGTGAATCTGTACGGGCAGCCCGGTCTCCTTTTTTATCGTCCTCACGAGAGCCGCCGTCTCCACCGGGCTGACAATTCCTGCCATGTCCTTGATGCAGATGGAGTCGGCCCCCATGGACTTCAACTCCTTTGAGAGCTTGCCAAAGGTATCAAGAGAGTGAACCGGTGAGAGGGTGAAGGAGAAGGCAAGCTGCAGGTGCGCCCCCTCTTTCTTTATCTGGTCGGCGGCCACCTCCATGTTGCGTATGTCGTTCAAGGCATCGAAAACTCTGATTATGTCAAGCCCGTTGCCAACAGCTCTCTTTACGAACTCGCGCACAGTATCGTCCGCGTAGTGACGGTATCCAACGACGTTCTGCCCGCGGAGAAGCATCTGCAGCTTCGTCTTCTTGAAGAGCTTTCGCATCGACCGGAGGCGCTCCCACGGGTCCTCGTCGAGGAAGCGCATGCAGCTGTCGTAGGTGGCACCGCCCCATACCTCCATGGAGTGGAATCCGACGTCGTCCATCTGCTCGATTATTTCGGTCATGTCCTCCACCCTCATGCGGGTGGCCATAAGCGACTGGTGAGCGTCCCTGAGCGTGGTGTCGGTTATGCCGACCCTCCTGACCTCCGGGGCTGTTTTCTCGGCTCTCTTCGGCTCGTCTTTCACCTCTGCAACCGCTTCCTTTTGGGAAGGTGCCGGCTGGTTCTTCTTTTTTTTGTCTTGGCCGCTCATGCTCGCATTCCCTCCATTTGGTCTGTAATAATTTATGAAGTTGCGCCTATGTCCGTTTCATTCGCTTCTTTGCCTCTTCCCACAGGATGTCGAGCGCATCCAGGGAGAAGCTGTCCCAGGGACGACCCGTCTCCCGGATTATGGACTCGACCTCTCTGAAGCGCTCGGAGAACTTTCGATTGGCTCTTCCGAGGGCGGAGTCCGGATTTACGTCAAGATGCCTCGCCAAGTTGACCGCCGCAAACAGAAGGTCGCCGATCTCATCCTCGATCTC
>JBAYOX010000021.1:0-13402 GCA_041678025.1 Aminobacteriaceae bacterium | reverse complement strand
TTATGTCGCCATACCTGAGATGGCAAGGCGGTTCCTTGGTTCGACTCCTATTCCCGAGATTATCGCCGTGACCGGCAGCGTAGGAAAGACGACCACCAGAGAGATGATTCGCGCCTGTCTCGCGCCCTCGTTTAATGTCCACTCCGCGGAGCACAGCTACAACACTCTTATCGGTTGCTCGCTCTCTGTCCTGGCAATGCCTGCCGACTGCGAGGTCCTTCTCCTTGAAATGGGGACAAACCACCCCGGAGAGATAAGGGAGATGGTAGATTTCTTCCCGCCGACAGTATCCGTCATCACCGAGGTGGCGGCGGCGCATCTCGAAGGGCTGGGCTCCGTGGAGGGTGTGCTCGAGGCCAAGTTCGAGATTGCGGAGTCGCCGGCATTAAGGTCAGTAATGTACTCGGGCGATAACCCGCTAATCTCAAGAAGATGCGATGCTCTGCCCGACGGGCTCCTGCGTTTAAGCGTTGGATTCGGTGATAATGTCTTCTCTATAAGGAATGTTTGCTTCGCCCTGAGCGAAGGAGCCCCTGCCCTTTCCTTCGATTTGCAGTACGGCGAAAGACTGTATCATGCCGAGTCCCCGCTTTTTGGACGCCATTCCGCACTTGCTGCGGCCTTCGGGATAGCCTCGGCGATACATCTTGGAGCTTCTGTCGAGGGGGCGCTCGCGGGCGTTCGCTCCATCGAACCTCCGCAGGGAAGGGGCCGTTTCTACAGGATCGACTCGGGGGCAGTGGTTCTTGATGACTCGTACAACGCGAATCCTGCGTCTATGATGGCTGCCCTAACCGAGGTGCTTAGCCTGAAGTATAAACGCCGCATAGCCGTGCTCGGTGAGATGCGTGAACTGGGCAAGGATGCGGAGAGTTACCACCGTGATCTGATACCCCTTATTGGAGGCTTCGCAAAGGTGTTTCTTACAGGAGCCCTGTGGCGTCAAGCCTGTTCCTCAAGCCTCCGCCCTCCGAAGGTCGAATTCTTCGAGGACCCGGCCTTGCTTGGTGCTCTCCTTAAGCCGGAGCTTGCAGAGGGAGACCTGGTTATTGTGAAGGGATCGCGCGGCAACAGGCTGGAGAGGCTGGTCGAAGTGCTCCTAGAGGGGGGAGAAGGATGAAACTCGCTTGTGTTTGGCTCGGTCTCTTCCTGCTCCAGATATGGTCCTCGGAATACTGGATTTCACTGCTTAACAGATGGCGTGTGGTTCAGATCCAGAAGAGCTACGGCCTTGAGAGTCACATACAAACGAAATCATCGACGCCGTCGATGGGAGGGGTGGCATTTATCTTCTCGGCTCTTGTGAGCATCCCTGTCGCCGTGTTCATAGCAGATGTAAGGGTGATCGACGTCGCGTTGCTGTGGCTGCTTCCCCTGGGCGCGGCTGGAATAGGTTTCTTCGACGATTGGATAAAGTTCAGCAGGCGCTCGAGCGAGGGGCTGCCAAGTCTTCACAAGCTGTACGCTCAGATAGCCCTGACAGTGCCCTGGAGCTGCTGGATCGCTTTGGGGCATGGGCTGTATCTCTGGCCGGGGTTCCATGTGCCGCCAGTATTTGCAGTTCCCCTGCTCACACTTTTTTCTATCGGAATGCTGAATGCTGTGAATGTCACAGACGGACTGGATGGGCTGGCTGCCGGAGTCTCGCTGATCTCCTTCACGGGCGCTTTGCTCTGGCTTGCTCCCGAGACGCAGGTTATGTGTCTCTCTCTTGTTGGTTCAGCGATTTGCGCCGGTTTTCTCTGGCACAACGCCCACCCGGCCAAGGTCTTCATGGGAGATGTAGGATCACACTTTCTGGCTGGAATGCTGGTTGCCCTCTGTGTTCACTCGGACTTCCTGATAGCGCTCTTCCCTCTGGGTTTTCTCTTTGGCCTGGAGATAGTCTCGGTCGCGATACAGTTGGTCGCAATTCATAAGTTCAAGCGAAAGGTCTTCAGGATGAGCCCTTTTCACCATCATTTTGAGCTGTCAGGTTGGAGTGAAACACAGATAGTGACCAGGTTTTGGATAATCCACGGGGTGGGACTGATTGTGGGTGCGCTTCTTATTCAAAGCGCCCTTCAGGGGAGAGTGTGAAGAGATGCAGGGTGAGATTGTAAGCCTTGAGGGAAAGAGGATAACGGTTGTTGGAGCGGGGGTCAGCGGAGCGGGGCTTGCTCTCCTTGCGCATACTCTCGGAGCGAGGGTTTTCGTCTCAGACGCGAAGAAGATGCCGGGAGTGGATACCGCCAATCTGTTCGGTGAACGCGGAATCGAATGGGAGGAGGGGGGGCACACCCCCAGGCTCTTTGAAACCGATTGTATCCTTGTTGGCTCTGGAGTCTCACCCAAAGCGTGGCCCGTGACTGACGCCATCAGAAGGGGCATACCGGTGGTGGGAGAGCTGGACTTCGTAGCTCCATATCTTCAGGGGAAGGTCATCGGGGTAACTGGCAGTAACGGAAAGAGCACCACGACCGCTCTGATCGGTCACCTTCTGAGCGGAGCCGGGTTCTCAGTCGATGTGGTTGGGAACATCGGCAGGTCGATCGCGGGTGCAGCACTGCAAAAACGGGATTACATCGTTGCCGAATTGAGTAGCTTCCAGCTCCACTGGAATACTCGCTTCTCATGCGATCTGGCTGTGGTTACGAACCTGGCCCCAGATCACATCGACTGGCACGGCAGCTACGGCGAGTACGTAAGGGCTAAGTCAAACATCCTCCTCACACTTAAGCTCGGAGGATACGCGCTTGTTCAGAGGAGGGAACACCCTCTCCTGTTCGATCGTGGTCCAGTAGGGGAGAACGTTTTTTCTTTCTCTTGGAGCGACGATTCCCGACCGTGCCCCGGATCTTTCGTAGCCGATCAGTTGTCCGGACAGCTGGTGATGCACTGGCCAAGCGACGAACAGGAGGTGCTTTTCCGTTTTGACGAGGTCCCTCTGATGGGGAGACACAACATCGAGAACGCCTCTTTTGCGGCGGCCTCCGTGCGACTTCTATCTGAAAGAGGCGTTTTTAACGGTGGCCTGTTCTCCGGTTTTCAAGGCCTGTCCCACAGGTGTGAATACGTGGCCACGGTACGTGATGTGACATACGTGGATGACTCAAAGGGAACCAACGTGGCTGCGAGCGCGACCGCGTTGGAATCCCTTGCGGGACCGAAGGTTGTAATACTTGGGGGTAAGGGGAAGGGAGAGGATTACGCGCCGCTTGCGGAAGCAGTGAAAAGAGAGGCTATAGCGGCCGTCGTCCTGGGGGCTGAGAGAGAGAGGATTGCAGAGGCCCTTATTGCGGCGGGTTGCCCTGAAATTGTTCGGGTCGATTCGATGGATGAGGCGGTAAGGATCGCATCGCATAAGGCGCCACCGCACAGCGTCGTTCTGCTTTCGCCCGCATGTACCAGTTGGGACATGTACCCAAACTACGAAAAAAGAGGGGAGCATTTTAAACAGCTGGTGATGAGGTTGAAGAGCGAGGCGGAAAGATGAAAGTGGATTTGGAACAGACCCTCGAGTATAGATATGAAAATAGGAAGTACCGTATCGGCGTGGACCCCATCCTGTGGATTATTCCCCTTGTCCTGAATGCATTCGGCATACTAATGATATTCTCCCTGACCTCGCACACGGCGCTTGAGGAGTTTGGCTCGCCTTTCGCCCTCGGAATGCGCCAGGTGCAGTGGCTTTTCATCTCCATCCTCGCCATGCTGTCAGTCTATCTTATCCCTGTGGAGAAATGGAGGGAGTACAGCGGTCTCCTCTGGGTTACCGCTATTGTTTTGCTGATAATGACGCTGATACCAGGACTCGGCGTTAAGGCCGGCGGTGCCAGGCGATGGATTGGATTTGGCGGTCTCCGCTTCCAGCCGATAGAGCTGCTCTCCCTGGCGGTAGCGGTTCACCTGTCAAAGATACTGACGAAGTCACCGAAGAAGGGCATGCGCGCCTTTTTCTCCCTTACCGCTCCGGTTTTGGGGTTCTCCGCGCTTCCACTGATCTTTCAGCCTAATATGGGTGGCACTATCCTTATCTTTGCCCTCACTATGGCAGTCCATGTCGAGACACGGGGGTGGAGCTGGCCTATCCTGTTCGGAGGCGCAGGATTTGTCTTCTTCTTCTTTATTATCATTCAGGCAGGCTATCGGCTGAGAAGATACATGGCTTTTGTAGATCCTTGGGAGGAGCCGCTTAAAAGCGGTTTCCAGGTGATCCAGGGAATGGTGGCATTCGCAAACGGAGGGCTGCTGGGGGTGGGCATCGGTAAGGGGCTGCAGAAACTGAACTATCTTCCCGCAGCTCGCACGGACTATATCTTCGCCACCATAGGGGAGGAATTCGGCTTCGTAGGTTCGTTTTTGGTCCTTTTCCTGTTCATAATCTGGACCTTTCGGGCATATACCGTCTACAGAAGCATGGAGGACCCATTCTACTCCTCTCTCCTCTGGGGCGTGACGGCCTCGATGCTCATCCCCTTGTTTATCAATCTTGGTGGCGTTCTCAAGCTAATGCCTCTCACCGGCATTCCTCTTCCCTTTATCAGCTACGGAGGAAGCTCCCTTCTATTCATGTGGATAAGAGTTGGGTTGATCATGAGGGTCTGTAGGGAGGCTGTCGCCTTATGAATCATATATGCCTGGTTGCAGGAGGAACCGGGGGGCATATCCTTCCGGCGATCGCCTTCGGAGAGTGGATCAGAGCACGGCACAGGGAGGTGAACGTGTCTTTTGTCTGTGGCTCTCGTCCTGCGGAGAGGGAGATGTACGAAGGGTTAGGGATTAAACCTTGCGTTCTCTCGACGAGCGGGTCCCCCTTCGGGGTAAGTGGGCTGGTTCAAAAGCTCTCTCGTATTAAAGAGTTGTGCAGATCGTATTTTGAGTTCAAAAGGATGATCAAGAGGCATCCTGTGGATGCATGCGTTCTCTTCGGAGGTTATGTATCCCTTATCCCGCTGATTGCATGTCATCTTTTCCGTATTCCTGCCGTCGTTCACGAACAGAACGGGGTAGCGGGGAGGACGACCCGGCTGTCGCGGTTCTTAGGGAAAGAAGTCGCCGCCGGATGGAGCGTCTGCACTCCGTTTTCATCCGGGGAGTTTCATGTGACCGGGATTCCAGTTAGAAAATTCACGATGAAATCTCCCGAGGAGGCCTGGTCAGAGCTGGGCTTTTCGGAACCTCTCCCAAAGGGTAAGATTGTCGGCGTCCTTGGAGGTTCACTTATCAGCCAACGACTGATACAATTATCAAGTGCCGTAGTTCAAGACCCGATCTTCGAGGGGATTTCCTTTTTGATCCTGGGAGCCATTCCTGGCAACGGTTCAACGGGGTGTAAGGAGAACGGCCCAGGCGATATTTATAGCATAGAAAAGCAACGGGATATGTCCGGGTTCTATTCCCTGATTGACGCCGCAGTGACGCGAGGCGGTGCCTCGACTCTGGCGGAGTTGGCGGCTCTTGGGATCCCGGCCGTTGTGGTGCCGTGGCCCCAGGCTGCGGATAATCATCAAGAGATTAACGCCCGTTGTTTTGTGGAGCGGAATGCGGGCGAGATCTGGCGTGAGGATGAAGCGCCGGAGTTATTGAAAAAAAGCCTGCGGACGGTCCTGGGTAAAGAAAGGGGATCCGAGCGGCCTTTTATAGAGGGAGATGAGTCAGAATCTTTGTGGCGGCTGATCTCGTCCAGTGTTGGAAGGGAGATTATTTAATTGGAGACTACAATATCGCATTTCGTCGGCATTCACAGAGTTCACCTGATGGGTATCGGCGGGGCTGGCATGAGCGGGCTTGCGCTTTTGCTTGCAGAACTAGGCTTCGAGGTGAGCGGATGTGACATGATTCACACATCTTACATTGACAAAGTCCTAAAGGAAGGTGTTGCAGTCGTTCTTGGGCATGGTCGTGCCCACATGGAGAAGTTCCTTCCCGACCTCCTCATATACAGCAGCGCTATCCCTGAGGATAATGACGAAATAGTGGCGGCAAGGGCCAAAGGAGTGGCTGTCGCAAAGAGGGGGGAGGTCCTGAGCTGGTTGTTCGACTCGCGCTTCGGGGTAGGAATTGCCGGAACGCACGGAAAAACGACAACCTCCTCTATGATATCCCTAATACTTGAGCAGGCGGGTATGAACCCCACCCTTGCCATCGGAGGAGAGCTGTGCGATATCGGAGTGAACGCAAAGCTCGGAAAAGGTGAGTACATGGTGGCGGAGCTGGATGAAAGCGACGGCTCCTTTGAGAAGTTCCACCCCGCGATTTCTGTGATCACTAATGTAGACTGGGATCATGTCAACTTTTATCCCACCTTCGAGAGCGTCCTCGAGGCCTTCGGTCGATATATCTTAAACTTGAAGAAAGACGGTTTTCTCGTCTACTGCGCAGAAGATCCTGGCCTTTCAAGGCTGAAATCCATGGGGCTTATCCCAAGGGGCTCGGTCTCGTATGGCTGGGGTGGAGCATGGGATTGGGGCGCGGGCGACATTCTTCACAAGCCGGGCGGCGGGGTTTCCTTCTCTCTTATGCACAAGGGGAAGGTTCTGGAGGAGATTGAGCTGTCGATTTCAGGTGAGCACAACATCCTCAACTCCCTGGCAGCCTGCGCGGTCTCTCACAGACTGGGAGTGCCTCTCGCCGTCATCAAGCGAACCCTTCGCGCCTTCCGAGGGGCGAAACGGCGTTTACAACATATAGGGGCATTCAAGGGTATCGATGTATACGACGACTACGGGCATCATCCCAGAGAGATCGCCGCTACGTTGGGGACATTGGAAAGGATGTTCCCGCAGAGACGCCTGATAGTAGTCTTCCAGCCTCACAGATATACCAGGACGAGGGCGCTGTACAGAGAGTTCTCCCAAGTGCTTTCAATGGCGGACAGGCTACTGCTTCTGCCGGTCTATCAGGCTGATGAGGACCCGATACCTGGGATAACCTCTCTCCTTATAGCCGATAACCTCCCCGAGCAAATGAAAATGGCCTGTACGATGTGTACATCCCTTGAGGATGCAGCGTCAACCTTGGAAGAAATCTGCGAGGAGGGTGATATTGTCCTGACTATAGGAGCGGGCGACGTATCGATTATTGGCGAAAGCCTTCTGGTGAAGGCAAATGCCAGTTCACATGCCCGGGGACACAGAGAACCTCAGTCACCCGTACTTGCAGGATAGCGACAGGCGTACGGGCATGATGAGTCCGCAGGGAATGGGGAAAATTATTCCCTGTCCCCGCACGCCCCTTCGAAGTGTGTTTTTATGAACCGCTAAAGCGAGACTCGGAAAATTATCAGTTTATGCTTTGTGATGTATAATGTCTAAATGGCGCGCATTTTTCTCCCTGATTGCTTTCGTTTTCGGCGTGGCGATGGGGTGCGAATCATATTTTCAGTTTTTATCCATGAATAACCTGCGGGTTGAATCTTTGGATCCGATAGCCGAGTTGTTTTTCTGGAAGAACGTTAGCCCCTCGGCCCTTCGATTCTGGCCGGTATTCTTCTGGGAGAGAGAAGGCCTGCAGAGGAGCATCGAGCGGGAGTCACCGCTTGCGTGTACCATATCCCGCAGGGGAATAGCTGGTGCTTCCATCAGTGTCAGCCCGCTTATCCCCTGGATAAGGGCCAGCTGGGGGGGGGAGTGGTACTATGTCTCAAGAGAAGGGGTTGCCTGGGAAAGCGACCACGAGCTGAACGAGCTGCTCAAAGGGATAAAACCGCCCGTAGGGCCGCCTTTTGCATTCTCCGAGGAGTTTCCACCTCCTTCCGCAGAGGGCGAGTTGATGGTGGCTACAAAGGTTGTCTTCCCGATTGACCTACTTGCTGGATGGCTCGCAGGGCTTACGGAGAACAGGTGGATTACCCGTGTTGAACGGATAGGCGTGGCCAGGAGGGAAGGGCGTTACCTGTTAACGCTCTCTCTAAAAGGAGGATCGAGCTTGCTCCTCTGGGGTGACAGATCCCACTGGAACAGCCTTGCGTCCGCTCTAACGCAGGTCCTGGAGCAGTTACATTTTCTAGGCGACAATATTATAATAGACACAACCTACACAGATAAGATTATCGTCCGGAGTATGGCGAGCGGCGATCAGGAAGGGAGCGGGAAATAAATGTACAAAGAGCCGGAAATATTAGTTGGGCTGGATCTTGGTACGAGTAAAATATCCGTGGTGATTGCGGAGAGGGATTCCCGTTTCCAGGAGGCTCAGATAATCGGCGTGGGATACGCTCCATCCCAGGGCATTCGAAAGGGTTTGATAATTAACCTTGAGCAGGCGGTAAGGTCTGTTCGCCAGGCGATCAAGGACGCAGAGAACATGGTTGGATTCCCCATAGAGGAGGCCACAGTCTCCTTCAGCGGAATGGAGGTTAATTCCATAACTTCCAGGGGGATGGTCTCCCTCGGCAGGATGCCGCGCCAGGTTCAGATATCAGACGTTGAGAGGGTCATCGAAGCGGCTCAGAGTGAGCTTTCCATCCCTCCAAATCGTGTTATCCTTCATACAATTCCGGTGAAATACTCAATCGACGGCAACTCGGGCATCGACGATCCTCTTGGCATGACGGGGATTCGCCTGGAGATGGAGTTGCAGTCGGTTATCGTCCCGACCACTGTGGTGCAGAATATCATAAATTGCGTGGAGAGCGCCGGAATACAGGTGAGCGGCCTGGTGATAAAATCGCTCGCTTGCGCATTGGGGTCGCTGACGGATGAGGAGACGCGAGCTGGTGTTATTTCTCTCTGCATTGGAGGAGGCACGACGGGGCTGGCTCTCTATACTGACGGCCGTCCCATAAAGCTATCTATCATCCCGATAGGCGGTGATCATATCACGAACGACCTCGCGTATGTGATGAAAATCCCTATAAGCAAGGCTGAAGAGGTCAAGAAACTTGTCTCTTTGAACTCCGAGGATATCGATCAACAGGAGCTGGATGTCGATGTACGCGGCCGCATGAAGACGTTCAGCACGACCGAGGCGGCCGAGGTTGTAAACTGTCGGCTTGAAGAGCTGTTCGGCGAGCATGTCAGACAGCAGCTGTCAGAGCACAGCATGCATATGTTCCCTGGCGGAATAGTCCTTTCGGGCGGGGTTGCAAAAACTCAGGGTATAGAGGTGTTTGCCTCGGAGCTCTTGAACTTGCCAGTTCGGATTGCCGAGCCGCTTGACGTCTACCAGATGCCTCCGGGAAGAAACGACTGCGAGTACACAACTGTCGCGGGCGTGGTACGGTACATGACAAGCAGGGATAGGAATCCTTACAGATATATAGAGACGTCCATCTCTGAGCTTCGTTCGGGCGCGACCCAATATGCCACCAGCGCCCCGGTAAAGCAACAGAGAAAGAGCGGAGGGGACCGGACGGACGGCTTCCGCGGTTTCATGGATTATCTTAAGAAGTCCGTCAAGGAACTTTTCTAATCGGCTTCATTCCGCATTCGGGGAGGAAAAGAAGATGGAGCATGTTTTCCAAATCAATGAAACTCCAAGACCCCACAGGGAAGAGATCAAGGTCGTAGGTGTCGGTGGAGGCGGCGGAAACGCCCTGAATCACATAATCAGAAGCGGTGTTTCAGGGGTACATTTTATCGCTGCAAATACTGACATCGGTTCGTTGCACCTTTCTCAGGCCAGCTCGAAGGTGACGCTGGGAGAGAAGTTGACAAAGGGGCTTGGCGCAGGATCGGACCCCACGGTTGGGATGAACAGTGCGAAGGAATCAATCGACAAGATACGGGAGGTAGTGTCCGGAGCCGATATGGTCTTCATTACCGCTGGCATGGGCGGGGGGACCGGCACAGGAGCGTCTCCCGTGATTGCCGAGGTCGCAAAGGAGGCTGGCGCCCTGGTAGTGGCAGTGGTCACTTTCCCCTTCTCCTTTGAGATGAACCGGAGGAGGAAACAGGCCGCGGAGGGCATCACAGTTCTAAGGGAAAAAGTAGATGCTCTGCTCGTTGTCGAGAATGATCGCCTTCTTGAGCTCACTGACGAGAAGACTAAGCACTCGGAGGCATACAAACTTGCCGACGAAGTGTTACGACAGGCTGTTCAGGGGGTTACCGACCTCATTTTAAAGCCGAGCCTTATCAATGTGGACTTCGCCGACGTAAGGACCGTCATGCAGAACGCGGGTTCGGCGATAATGGGAATAGGCTCCGGTGAAGGTGAGAACCGCGCCGAGGCAGCCGCAAAGTCCGCAATCAAGTCTCCGTTGATGTCCATCCCGATGAAGGGGGCAAAGGGGATACTATTTAACATCACGGGCGGTTCGGACCTGGGCATCCACGAGATCAGAAAGGCCGCACAGATCATCACTGAGACGGCCGACGAGGACGCTATTGTCATCTGGGGGCATACGGTCGCAGAGGATATGGCGGATAAAATCCAGATCACCGTCATAGCTACTGGTTTCAGCTCGGAGAAAGAAAAGAGGACCGTGACTAATTTCGCGGCTAAGTTTCCGACGGTGAAGCAGAAGGCTCCGGGAGTGGTTCTTGAAGAGGCCGAGGTGCTACCGGTGCAGGACGAGGATATGTTTTCGATAAGTGGAGTGCCAAAAAACCCGTATGACATCCCCTCGATAATTAGAAGAAACAAGAAGCAGGGCTAAAAATTCTTGGTGCGCCCCGGCTTACTAAGGATTGCCGAGCGAAATAGGGATTCTCGCTATTAGGCCAAGGCTTTTTGTTCGAAGTATTATGTTTATGATTCGAAAGACAGCGTTGCTCCTCGGCGTCAGAAGGAACTGCCACTGGGTTGCGCGTGTTGCGCTGTGTTTAGCATTAGGGAGTCTGGAAAAGTTCTCCAACTCCCTTTAATAGAATATAGGACAGCTTCGGAGAGTAGGGCAGACGGGGAGGGGTGCCAGTGTCCGTTAGAGAAAGCAGAAGGCACAAAGAGAAGAAGAATGTTATTCCCTTCGGCGACATCATGCTGCCCGTTATTGGGCTTGTGGCCGTTGGTCTTTTAGTTGTAAGCGTAAAGCTCTTCTTCTTCACCGGATCTAAATACACTCCTTACACGCCCCTGCCTATAGATCAGAACTATAATAAGACGCCGCCTGCGGAGCCGGTCATCAATGTTCAAACGGTGATTCCTCGTGAGCCGGTTGCATATAGCGAGCCACCAAACCTGGCGACTCCGATAAATGTCCATGGTGACCTGGGAAAACCAGCAGGTGCAGAGCCTGTTGTCTCTACTCCCGTGCCAAAGCCGGTGATGGCCCTTCCTGTGACAACGCCTGCACCAAAGCCAGCGCCTGCACCAAAACCCGCGCCAAAACCGGCTCCTAAACCAGCGCCCGCGCCAAAGCCTGCAACACCTACTCCCGCGCCAGCACAGGGGCGATGGGGGGTCCAGATTGGCTCGTTTACCGAGAAAGAGAGCGCAGAGACAGTTCGCCGCCAGGCAGAGGGGGCGGGCTATAAAGCGGCGGTCTCCACCGGCGTTGTGCATGGGAAGACTTTTTATCGTGTGACTGTCCCGGCCGGAAGCACCAGAGCCGATGCCGTAAATCTATCCCAAAGACTTGTAAAGTCGGGCTTCCCGGTCTTCGTCGTCCCATTGCGCTAGGCGTAGCTACGGTAGCTCGAATGTAGCTTTTCTCCCTCTTTGAGGTGAGGCACCCAAGGGGTCCCTTGCCTGCCTTTTCAATGAAACCAGGCGAGAATGCCCAATAATTACGGGAGGAAACAGATGAACTTGGCCTTGAAGGATACATTTGGAAGGGTCCTGAATTACGTTAGAATCTCCGTGACGGACCGGTGCAACTATCGTTGCCGATACTGTATGCCCGAGGATGGCATCGACTGGATACCTCATGAGGAGATAATGACCTACGAGAATATATTACTTCTGGTCTCTGTGCTGAAGGGGCTGGGGGTAAAAAGAATACGTTTTACCGGAGGGGAGCCGTTCGTAAGAAGGGGCTTCATTCAGTTTCTGGAGGAGGTAATCGGAACTTTCCCCTCAATTGCCGTTGCGGTCACTACAAACGGCTCATTTCTTGAGCGCGATGCAAAATACCTGGCCCCTTTGCCTCTTGATTCGCTTAATATCAGCCTGGACACGCTGGATGAAGAAAAGTTCAGGCAGATGACACGGACCGGAGACCTCAACTTAGTACTCCGTGGCATAGACTCGGTAGTTAAGCTGAGGAAGACCCCTGTAAAGCTGAATACTGTGGTCATGAGAGATTTTAACCTCCAGGAGGTTCCTGAGATCATAAGCTATTCGCGAGAAAAAGGGCTCTTTCTGCGCTTTATCGAGTTCATGCCTCTGGACAGCGATGTATGGCTCAAAAAACAGTTTGTGCCAGTGTCAGAGATACTCTCTCTTCTGCCCGACCCGGCTCTGTGGTCGCCGCTGTTAAAAGGGGAAGAGAGCTCTTTGCCCGAAACCCCAAGAGGCCCGGCAAGATACCTGGTCAACAGCGTCACCGGACAGATGATCGGAGTGATCTCCGCCGTGTCCGAGCACTTCTGCGAGACCTGCAACCGGCTCAGGGTTACCTCTACTGGGGAGGTACGTCCCTGCCTTTTCAGCAGTGATGGGGTCTCGATAATCGAGGCTCTTAGGAGAGGCGATGCAAAGGGTGTGCGGGAAGGCATGCTGGCCGCTGCATTGAACAAGCCGTGCGAGGGGGCGACCGGCATCCCTGCAGTGGAACCCTTGGGGCACCCGAAGGAGGAGCGGCATATGTCGCGGATCGGAGGATGAACAAAAGTTGAGAGAGGCTGAAGGGATGGAGGATATCCTATCCCATCTGGATGAGCACGGTCGCCCTCTGATGGTTGACGTTGGGGGGAAGGCTATCACCCTTCGAACTGCGGAGGCTGAAGGGTGGATCGTCCTGGATGACGCAATATGCAAAGCCCTCGGTGAGGGGGCTCGTTCAAAAAAGGGAGACGTGCTCCGAATGGCGGAGACTGCGGGAATAATGGCCTTGAAGAGGACGTGGGAGCTTATCCCCCTGTGTCACCCGATCAAAATTGAATCCGCAAGGGTTGTTTGCGAGCTGCATACTAAAGACCGTAGGGTTTATATACGAAGCGTCGTCAAGGGCAGGGATGTGACGGGAGTGGAGATGGAGGCCCTCACGGGGGTGTCTGTTGCCGCGCTTACCGTATACGACATGTGCAAGGCGGTGTCTAAAAGTATGTCGATAGAGGGAGTTCGCCTGCTCGCCAAGACCGGCGGAAAGAGCGGCGATTATCTGCTCTCAAACGAGGTGAGATAGAAGATGAGCTGTACAATGAGAGTGCTTGCCGTTCTGCAGAGGAGCAAAGAGAGGCTTGTCTCTCATCCTCTCTCGTTCGCCAGCGTGAACGGTGCGGGCAATAGCTCCTTCAACGGGGAGGAGCGACCATACTTCTTACTCTCTCCTGGGCAGGGAGATATGCTCCCCGAAGGAGGGGTCGGTATTCTGCTT
>JBAYOX010000020.1:0-13692 GCA_041678025.1 Aminobacteriaceae bacterium | reverse complement strand
GTGGAATCCCGATGGCCTGAAAGGAGGTGCGACGACCCCCTGCCAACAAGGACGAGCGAAGGATGAAGGCGGACATGGCGGTTGCGATGTAGAATGGGGAAGAGGTAAAAGGGAACGAGGAAACTTTCACCGGACCCCCGGAATGCGGAGCATCAGGCCAGCCGCGATATACAAACACTTAACCAAGGGGGTTAAATCACATGAAAAAGATTCTTGCACTTGTTGCAGTAGTCGCGCTCGTTGCGTTCGCAGCTCCTGCGTTCGCCAACGTGAACCCGTTCATGGATGTTCCCATGAACCACTGGGCCTACGATGCCATTGGGCAGCTCGCGGCCCGCGGAGTGCTCTCCGGCTATCCGGATGGCACCTACAAGGGCAATCAGCCCATGACCCGCTACGAGGCAGCTTCTGCTGTCGCCCGCGCACTGGCGGTGGTCGACATGACCAAGGCCAGCAAGCAGGATGTCGAGATGCTGAAGAGACTCGTAGTCGAGTTCAAAGACGAGCTTGACGCCCTCGGCGTGAAGGTCGACCAGATCGACAGCAGGCTCGCGGTGATCGAGGATCGCCTCGGTGGCTGGCAGATCCGCGGCGAGTTCCGTTTCGACGGCCGCTGGGGAAGCAATGACAACGGGCTTTACGGCCTTGATGGCGGCACAGACGAGTTCCAGATGAGCCGCTATCGTCTGCACCTGACGAAGTACATCGACGACAAGGTCACCTTCTATGCCCGTCTGAACGGGGAAAACGCGACATTCGCCCAGTATTGGCTTGATGTCAAGTTCCCCTGGGACATCACGATGCGTGTGGGTAAGCAGAACTTCGATTGGGAAGACGAAGATTCGCTGTATGTGGACAACGACGCATGGATGACCGACATCGACTTCAAGGGCTTCCACTTCAGAAAGCCCTTCGGAATGGGCGAGTTCGCTCTTGTTGTCGGACACGACGAGGGTGCGGGCGTGCTTGAGACTATTGACGCCGATACTGGACTTCCCTCACTCAGAGACTCCTCCTTCGGAGAGGGGTACACCCTCGGTGCGCGCGCGAAGTTTAACTTCAACGAGCAGGTCTGGTTCTCTGCCAACTACCTGAGAAGAGACTTCAAGGATCCTTCAGAGCTTGCACTGGATGGCTATAACAGCCTGTCCACCCTGTGGGCGGTTGGAAACGTCAACTTCACTCCTGCTATCGCGCTGAGACTGGCGTACTACATGCAGAAGTTCGACACGGAGGCCGGAACGGCCGCAGACGTCAGGCACGCCGGGATCGACTCCCCGAACGCGCTGAAGGCGATCGTAGACATCAAGCAGGAGGCTCTCAAGTTCACCTCCCTGTGGCTCGAGTACTCGAAGTTCGACGATGGATTCATCACGATGAACATGGCTGGTCCGTGGGATCACATGGGCCTTGTGACCGGACCCTGGATCGGCGGTCTGTATGAGAACACGATGCTCTTCAGGGCTGACCAGTCCTGGACCGACCAGTGGGCGACCTTCCAGAGGTACTTCGTCGGAAACGCAAGGAACGCTGGCTTCGACGACACCACCAACTGGACCTTCGGAGTTCGCTACAACTACACTCCGTCGCTCTACTTCCAGGTTGAGTACGATAAGATCGAGAACGCTCTTACCGTCCCCGGGCTTGACGACCACCTGATCCGCTTCAGAACCTACGTCAGCTTCTAGTTAACGATTAACAATCAACGAAGAGAGGGACCCGAAAGGGTTCCTCTTTTTTTCTTCTCGTGTATAATTCTCTCGTAGGCAAAATTCCAGGAGGGGGCGTTTCGTGTGTCATCTACAAACTGCAGGCTGGTCCGGGGGGCGGTCGCGCTCCTGATTGTTCTAGTATTGACGTCGGTAGCGTGCGCCGAAGACAAGGTCATGGCGCGCTGGAGCAAGACTAAATCCTTCAAAGAGGAGCTGGGCGGCGAGCTTCATATAAAGGCCACCTACTACGCAGCCGAGTATATCGAGGCCCTGGTGAAGGAGGAGGCCGAGAAGAACCTGTGGACGGCGGACGAGGCGGAGCGCTTCAAGTATCAGCTTCTCAGCGGGCTGAGCCTCGACGAGTACATTCCGGTCCATATAGAGTTCGACAACGTCGGCCCTACGATGCACCTTGCTCCCTTCGACTCATTCCTCACTCTTTGGGTTGGCAAGAAAAAACTCACTCCGGTCGAATACGACAAGCGATTCAACTTCGGATTCCAGGGCAAGAAGGACGGGCTTGTATATTTCCCCAGGTACGATGACAAGGGAAAGCCCTACCTGGAAGGAGTGGGCTCCATTCGCCTGGACATAAGGGGTTCGATCAGCACTGTTACGCTGCAGCTCTCGACCGTTGATTTTATCTGGGACGTCTCCCGCGACAACCCGGAGGCGCTCTACAAGGGGAAGGCTGCGGCGCGCCTGGAGCTCGATCGCCTGATCAAGAGAATGGACAAGCTGAAGGCGGAGAAAAGCACCCTGGAGGGGCAGCTGGCCACCCTGAACGCAGAGCTCGACACAGTAGAGCAGCGCGTCGAGGAGCTTCAGCGGCAGTAAATCCCGGTTGGGTGTAATCCGCCACGCAGAAGGCTTAATGAATGTAGAGAAAAGAAAAGTAAAGGAGCGCGGACATCTCGATTCGCGCTCCTTCACTTTCCTCCGTGCTATACTTGGCGGGCAGAGGCTAACCTCTAGTCGGGACCGGGAGCAGGAGTGTGATTAACCGTGCAAACCAGACTGCAGGAACGTAAACAGCTGTACAGAAGAATTCGCGGGCTCTCAAAAGATAAGTACGCGAGAGTATTGGAGTTTGTTCTCTCCATGGAAGGTGATGAACCGCCGCTTTCCGCCGAGGAGGAGGAGGATCTTCGGGTTGCGTACGCTCAAATGGAGTCTGGAGAGTACCGCTCTTTTGATTTCAGGGCGTCGAGAGCATCGTCTACGTGTGGGGGGATGGAGAATTCTTCTGCTGATTGATGAAAAAGTCCGTTCGGTCACGGTCCTTTCAGTAAACGCCCGCGGGGATGCGTACAAATAATAGCGTGCTCTGTCGTGGTTATTTCTGTATTTTAGCGTCGGGAGGAACGAACAGTTTATGATGAAGAGAGTAGCAGTACTGACCAGCGGGGGGGACTCCCCGGGGATGAATGCGGCCGTTCGGGCCGTGGTGCGGACGGCGCTTTTCAACGGCATGGAGACGTTGGGGTTCTTGAAGGGCTTCGAGGGGCTGATGGACGGCGACAGCATGGTGCTCGACCGGGCTGCCGTGGGCGGCATCATCCACCGCGGCGGGACCATCCTCCGCACGGCTCGCAGCGAGCGATTCAAGACCGACGCCGGGGTTCGCTCGGCGCTGGTGCAGCTCGAGAACCGCAAGGTGGACGCCCTCGTGGTCATCGGAGGGGACGGTTCCTTCAGGGGGGCGGCGGAGATGGCGGCGATGGGGGTGCCGGTGGTCGGCATCCCGGGGACGATAGACAACGATATAGCGGGCACTGAGATAACCATCGGATACGACACGGCGGTGAACACCGCCCTGTCCGCCGTCCAGAAGCTCCGCGACACGGCGAGCAGCCACGACAGGCTGTTCATAGTCGAGGTGATGGGGCGCGACTCCGGCTTTCTGGCGCTGGACATCGGTATCTCGACCGGTGCTGAGTACGTTGTGGTGCCGGAGATCCCGTTGGATATCCAGAAGATGTGCGACCACCTGCACTACTCCAGGAAGAGGGGGAAGACCCACTCTCTGATCATCCTGGCCGAGGGGGTTATGTCGGCGACCGAGCTTCGCGACAGCCTTCAGGACACGGGGGGGTACGACGCCCGCGTGACGGTGCTCGGCTACATCCAGAGGGGTGGGAGCCCCTCGTCGTTTGATACGATACTGGCCTCGCGCATGGGTTCGTTCGCGGTGGAGTCGCTGCTGGAGGGCAGATCCGGCGTAATGATCGGCTCGGTGTGCGGTAGGATGGAGCTGTGTCCGATAGAGGATGCCTGGAGGAGCAAGAAGGAGCTGAACCCTGAGATGTTGGCTCTAGTGGACAAGCTGGGAGTCTGACGTGTCGGTATTCGACCGCGTACGCCAGATGATAGCTTCCGATAGGTCAGGCAGGGGTGTGGGGCCGATGTTGCGTGCCGAACACCTTCGCTCCGCCTGCGACCTCCTTCTGAAGTCCGCCTCGGTCGCGATCGTGACCGGCTTCTTTGTGCCGGCCTGTGGCGCTCCTGAGACGGACGGACCGGGAGGGGCCGTCGTCCTGGGCAGGGCTTTGTCCCGTCTGGGCAAGTACGTGCTCCTTTACACGGATCCCTTGTGTGATCGTGCGATCGAAGCCTGCTCCCGCTCGGTCGGCGGCCCGGAGGTGCATTCGGTGGAGAGAGGAGAGGATGTACTCGAGCCGCGGCCGTCGCTGGTGGTCTTTCTCGAACGCCTTGGGAGGGCTGCGGACGGAAGGTACTACAACATGCGATCGGAGGATATCTCGGACTTTACATATCCGCTGGACGATGCGGCGGCTATGGCTATGAACGGGGGGACTCCTGTGGTCGCCATCGGCGACGGGGGCAACGAGGCCGGGATGGGGATTCTTCGCTCGGAGCTTTCGGTTGCTCTGCCCGGATACGCCCGGTGTCTTTCCGTCACCGGCTCGACGGTCGCGGTGGCCGCCGACGTATCCGACTGGGGTGGTTATGGCCTGGCCGCGCTGCTGTCGATCGAGGCGGGTGAATGGACTGGCCCGGAGGAGCACGAGATCGATGATATGCTGGCCGCGCTGGTCGATGCCGGCGCTGTCGACGGGGTGACGCGCATGAGCGCTCCAACGGTGGACGGGTTTAAATCTGGTGTCCACAAAGAGGTCGTCCGTTCTCTGAGGGGAGCAGTCGATTTGGAACCTCCACGCGGGGCTCGAGAATAGCCGTACTTCAGCTCGAAACACCGCTTATCCGGGAGAATTTACTCCTGATCTCCACGATTTCCCCTTGCCTCCCAATAATATTCATGGTAGAGTGTTTTCGGAAGGAACGGGCTTGAGGCTGTTTTATTCTGGCTCTGGACTGGCCTGGCGCCCGTGGGCAGCTTTAAATTGCCTTCTCTTTGTACTTGTTTTTTTTTCGGGGCGGTGGGTATAATGTCCAGGAGCGGGCAGTTTTTTCTCGCAATGGTCGGAATCGCCATTCTCTCCCTGATCCTTCTCTCTTTTGGGGCGATACGATCAAAGAAGGCCGCCGGCTCATTCGAAATCCATAATATCGTCCTGTGCGATGAGGTCGACGGAGGTATGACCCCCGTTGGCGTTGGTTCTGTTTTTTCGTACGGGACCCGGCAGCTCTGCCTCTGGTTCGACTATTCAAGGGCGGGCTACGGCGAGAACGTGAAGGTAAGATGGCTCTACCGCGGACGGCCGATTCACTCGCAGGAGGTAGTGCTGGAGCCGGGAAATGGTGTAAAGGCCTTCTGTCTTCTGCTGGAGGACGGATCGCCGCTACCCAAGGGGGCGTACTCCGTGCGAATTTCGCTTTTCGACAGGGTATTCTCAAACACCCGGTTTGAGATAACAGAGCAGCCCCATTAACATATGGCGGCGCTCTCAGGAAGGGGATGTCCAGATACGTGTTTTCAAATCTACCGGTTTTTAAAAGTCTTTTAACAAGCCCTCCGGGCGATGATACCGATCTTTCCCGGGGCCGATTCGATGGCGTCAGATAATACCGTTCTCGATGAGACACGGGAGGACACATCGACCGTCGCGGTTCAGGACGCGTCTCCTTTGAAGACTGAGGCCGACGAGACGTCCAAGCTTCCCCCCAAGCCGAGACACGCCTACAGTCACCTGGCCGCCCTGCTTAATCCCGAACTACGCAAGATTGCGAAGGAGATGGGAGTCATAGGCTTCTCCTCTCTTCGCAAGGACGACCTCATAATCGGAATTCTCAGAGCCCAGGCGGAAGAGCTCAACTATCGTTTCGGCGGCGGCACACTCGAAGTGCTGCAGGAGGGGTACGGCTTCCTACGCCCCAAGGGCCTGTTGCCCAGTGACCATGATGTCTACGTCTCTGCGTCGCAGGTTCGCCGTTTTGGCCTGCGTAATGGCGATGTAATATGGGGGCTTGTTCGCCCACCGCGCGATTCGGAGCATTACGAGGCGCTTCTAAGGGTGGAGATGGTCAACTTCTCCGACCCGGAGGCTGCCCGCAGACGTCCTCATTTCAGCGCTATCACACCGATCTTCCCCGACGAGAAGATCGTTCTGGAGACGGACTCTAAGGAGCTGTCCACCCGCTTGGTGGACCTCTTCGCCCCTATCGGAAAGGGGCAGAGGGCGCTGCTGGTTTCCCCCCCTAAGGCGGGTAAGACCACACTTCTGAAAAAGATAGCCAACGCTATCACGGTAAATTTCCCGGACATTATAGTCATGGTGCTGCTGATAGACGAGCGTCCCGAGGAGGTCACCGATATGACCCGATCGGTGGACGGGGAGATCATCGCGTCGACATTCGACCGTCCATCGGATGAGCACTTGAGGGTGGCGAACCTCGCCCTTGAGAAGGCAAAGCGCCTGGTGGAGATGGGCAAGGACGTCGTTCTTCTGCTGGACTCCATCACGCGCCTTGCGAGGGCGTCCAACCTCGTTGTGCCTCCTTCCGGGCGGACCCTTTCAGGCGGTATGGACCCTGCGGCCCTCTACTTTCCAAAGCGCTTCTTCGGCGCGGCGCGAAATATCGAGGAGGGCGGGAGCCTTACAATAATCGGCACGGCGCTGGTCGACACCGGTAGCCGTATGGACGAGGTTATTTACGAGGAGTTCAAGGGCACGGGAAACATGGAGCTCCATCTTTCAAGGAAGCTCTCCGAGCAACGTATCTTCCCCGCCATCGACATTATCAAATCGGGCACAAGGCATGAGGAGCTCCTGTTCGACGAGGACGAGCTCAGTCGCCTGTGGCTGCTGCGGCGGCGCATAGTGAATGTCGACGAGTCGGGGGCGCTCAACCTGATAATCGATAAGCTGAAACAGTCTCCCACCAACAGGGATTTCCTGTTGACGATTAAAAAGGGTTAGACTGATTGTCCCAGCGGCGTCATAAGGGCGCAGCTAAGGACGTTATTCTGCAGACGGAGGAGGTTGAGGTGATTGAGGAAGCTGAACTCACCCTCGCCCTTTAGGGTACCGGGTAACAAAGCGCCGCGTGATAAGAGGGTTTACCTGTCGTCGCTTATCGGCAGGAACAAGCGGATGACGTTGGGACGTGCGGGGTGCTATCTCGCCATTTTCGTCATGCTGGGAGCCTCTGCCATGCTCGCGCTCAGCGCCGCTGACAGGGCGGTCGGGACTGCGTGGGGCGGACTGCTGGAGGCCTCCTCGCCGGGGGACTTCGTCCTTCCGGCCTCGGGATTCATAGTCGTCGAGATGGCCGACGCATTCGCCGAGGAGGAGCTCTGCGAGGAGGAGACGGATCTGGGTTTTCTGTATTCCTCTAAGGGCAGGAGCGTTGAGCCGTGCCTTCTGCCGCTTACGAAGTCCAACGCCGAGCCTCCCGCCGACGAGCCTCAGGATCGCGAAAAGGAGAGTCAGAGGGAGAATCTCCTGGTGGCTGACGGTAGGCCAGAGTCGGGGTCGGGGTGGTCTTTTTCGCAGTTCTTCGGAGGCGGTATAGCCGATTCCACGTTTACGTCCGGGAGCGGTAACGCCGTCGTCGTCGGTTTCGACTTCCCAGAGCACTTGGTTCAGGAGGGTGGCCAGTACGGAGGCTCCGGACTGGGCTCCGGCTTCGGGGTGTCCAGGATGACCGTGTTTCAACCGCGCTCGACCCATGGGCTGAGCAGCGGAGAGAGCTCCTTCTCCACTGCTAATGGCGCTCTGTTCGCCAGCTCGGCCGTGTCGTGCTCGCCCTTCTCCAAGGAGGCGCAGAAGAGCGGGGCGGAAGTGTCCGATTCGTCGGCCTCCGACTATGAGACGGTCATACTCAGCGTCGGTGAGGACGGAGGAAAGATGCTTGTCTCGGAGGAAGATCTCGGTGAGGAGCGCGAGGAGGTCCTGCTGGCCGAGGTCAGCGTGCTCTGGAAGGAGCACGTAGTCAAGCTGGGACAGACTCTGTCGGATATAGCGACGGCCCACGGTGTGTCGATGAACGACATAATGAAGGCTAACGAGCTTAAAAACGCGAACAGGCTCTCTGAGAAGCAGATCCTGCTGATCCCCAACGACAGCTCGGCTGTGGAGGCCACTCTGGAACAGGTGCTGACCAGAAAGGCGCGGCTTGTGGCCGCGCGCGAGAAGGTCCTGCCCATCAAGATAACGGCCTACGTTGTCTCTGACGGGGACAGTCTGTGGTCGATATCCAACTCTCAGAACCTCGAGATAGACACTCTTATCGGTTGCAACGATATACGCAATATAAATGTGATACGTCCCGGGGTCACTCTTCGTGTGCCTAATCAGGACGGGGTATTCTATAAGGTCAAAAAGGGCGATACCCTCGCCGGAATAGGCAAGAAATACTCGGTCGCAGCCGACAGGATCAAGGAGGCCAACGGCCAGGCTGTCGAGCCGCTTGTGGCGGACAAGGAGATATTCCTTCCCGGTGCGAGGCCGGAGACGTCTCAGGTTGCCTCTCAGACTAAGGCAGGTGGAACGGCCAAGGTTACAGCCGCCTCGAGAAACTACAGATGGCCGGTGGTGGGAAAGATCAACAGCCCGTTCGGCTGGAGACGTCACCCGATAACCAGACGACGCGACTTCCATACGGGCATCGACATAAAGTCCCCTAGGGGCAGGGCTATCCATGCCTCTAGAGCGGGAGTCGTCGACTACTCCGGTTGGATGGGAGGTTACGGCAAGGTAGTGGTCATCAACCACGGCGACGGCAACTCCACCCTGTACGCTCACTGTAGCACCGTGTCCGTTCGAAAGGGACAGAGGATCTCTCAGGGGCAGGCCATAGCCGCCGTGGGCACCACGGGAAGGACGACCGGACCTCACCTGCACTTTGAGATCCGCAGAGGGAACAGCCCGGTCAATCCGCTGGGGCTGTTGAAATAGGCCACGGAGCTGTATATGGCACTGTTTTCTTCAAGCAACTCTGGACCGGGGTCATCCCTGGTCCATCTTTTTTGATCACTACGGAGGATGAGGGTAATGGCGAAGTACGTGTTTGTCACCGGCGGGGTTGTATCATCACTTGGGAAGGGGATAACCGCAGCCTCCCTGGGCGTGCTGCTTAAGAAGAGGGGATTCCGCGTGTCCATAATCAAGCTGGATCCTTATCTGAACGTGGACGCCGGCACTATGAACCCGTTTCAGCACGGAGAGGTCTTCGTAACGGACGATGGTGCCGAGACGGATCTCGACCTGGGGCACTACGAGCGTTTTATCGACGAGTCTCTGTGCGCGGACAACAACGTGACCACCGGCAAGGTCTACTCCACGGTTATTGCCAAGGAGCGTCGCGGAGACTATCTCGGCGGCACTGTCCAGGTGATACCGCATATCACCAGCGAGATTCAGGAGCGCATTCTCCGGACGGGGGACAAAAGCGACATTTTGATTGCTGAGATAGGCGGTACTGTGGGTGATATCGAGGGGCAGCCCTTCCTTGAGGCCATCAGGCAGATGGCGTCCAGAGTGGGCAGGGAGAATGTGCTCTACTGCCACGTCACGCTTGTACCCTGGCTGGAGGCGGCCCGAGAGCTGAAGACCAAACCCACCCAGCACAGCGTGCAGGAGCTTAGGCGCATAGGTATTCTGCCTCATATTCTGGTATGCCGCTCGCACTTCGCAATCGAGGACGAGATGCGCGACAAGATGGCGCTCTTCTGCAACGTGCCGCCGGATGCCGTGATACAGGTGCTTGACGAGCCCACGATATACAGGGTGCCTCTCAGCCTTTATGAACAGAAGTTCGACTCTCTAGTGCTGAAGGGACTGTCGATGGAATCCCGAAACGAGCCGGACCTCTCGGACTGGCAGAGGGTGGTGGAGGGCTTCTGCAACCCCTCGGGTGAGGTGGAGGTCGTCGTGGTCGGCAAGTACGCCAACCACAAGGACGCTTATCTGAGCGTCGTCGAGGCTCTGCATCACGCGGGCATTCATAACAACGTCAGGGTGAATATCCGTTCGGTCGAGGCCGAGTCGATCGAGGCTCAGGGGGCGGCGTCTCTCCTGCAGGGAGCCCAAGGCATACTTGTCCCCGGGGGGTTCGGGGCCCGCGGGATCGAGGGTAAGATAGCGGCGGCGCGGTACGCACGAGAGAACAATGTCCCGTTTCTCGGGCTTTGCCTTGGAATGCAGGCGGCTGTGGTGGAGTTTGCGAGGCATGTATGCGGGCTTCCGGGAGCTCATAGTTCGGAGATCGACCCCGGATGTTCCAACCCTGTGATACACTTGATGGATGATCAGAAGAATGTCGGAGAGCTCGGCGGAACGATGCGTCTGGGAGCCTTTCCCTGCACTCTTACAAGGGATAGCAAAGCGGCGGCGGCGTACGGGGAGACCCGCGTCTGCGAGCGACACAGGCACAGGTACGAGTTCAACAACGACTACAGAAAACGCCTTGAGGAGAAGGGGATGGCGATCGCCGGCATCTACAAGGAGAAGGACTTGGTTGAGATAGTGGAGCTCAGGGACCATCCGTGGTTTGTCGGAGTCCAGTTTCACCCGGAGTTCCGCTCGCGCCCTGTGAAGCCGCATCCTCTCTTCATGGGCTTTGTGAGCGCGGCGGTAAAGATGTGTCGATCGAACTGTAAGGAGGGGGAGATAGAATGAGACGAAGCATGCTTTTCCTCGCGTGCGCGGCCCTGTTTGTGTTGGGTGCGGCGCTTCCGGGGGTGGCTCAGGAGGACGCCTCCACGTTTCACGTTATGGGAAGAGTCGAGCAGCTTGTGTACGGAATAGAGCACACGGGAGGGCTCATCGACCGCCTGAGCTCGATTGAAAGGGATATGTTCGGCAGGGAGCTGCCCGGAAGCATTGCGGAGAGGCAGGCGGCGCTGCTGAACTTCATCGAGAGAGGGACGGAGTACCAGCCGTCGCTTCTCTTCAAGCTGGGTGTTGCGGAGTGGGCGATCGACCGCAGGATAGACGCGCTGTCGCCCGTCATCAGGAGGGTGGAGTCGCTTGAGGTGACCCTGGAGGGCTCCCCTCAGGTCGACAGGCCTGTTACGATGAGGCTCGAAAGGGTGCTCGGCCTTCTGCTGTCCGAGTCGGTAACCTCTCAGGAGATAGAGCTTCCCGAGGCGACGGTAATACGCGCCTCGCTGGCCTATCCACTCTCTCCGAAGAGCGCGAAGAAGGGCGACGTGGTCGACCTTACTCTTGACTCGGATCTTGTTGTAGGCTCCAACCTGCTGGCGCCAAAGGGGAGCAGAGTTACCGCCTCCGTTGAAGAGGTGACGAAGCCTCGGAGCTTCGGCCGCCCGGCCGAGGTGAAGATAAGCATTGATTCGCTGTTCCCGCTTGGTCCGACGGATATACCTCTTGTCTTTGGAGAGGAGTCGAAGCAGGCTGTGGAGGCTGAATCCGCTCAGCTCGCCGCCGCCGGGACAAGCGTTGTGGGGGCGCTGCTTCTCGGACCTGTGGGCCTGGTCACAGGCTTTCTCGTCAGGGGGGACTTAAAGGAGCTTCCAGCGGGAAGCGTGGTCTTCTCGCAGACTGCCGAGACGGTCAGAGTCGGCGCTTTCCCGGTGCCGCTCGGCCTGCGGGGGCTTCTCAGGGACTCTGACGCTACAGCTTCTCCGGAGCCGCTGACGGATGGCTCGGATACGGATGACTCGGGCGTCGCCGAACAGTAAGGAGAGTGCACGGGATGAAGTTCATACGCAGATGTAAAAAAAGTGTGGCGGCATGGAGCCTGACCCTTCTGCTCTTAGGAGCGGGGGTCTGCCAGGCGCTGGACCTGGGTGACTTGATAGGAGTCATAGGCGGCGGTTTCGTCGTGTCCACGATAGCCGGCCCGATCAACGACTTCATAAACACAATTACCCTTAACAGGGGAGTGAAGGTCGAGGGGCACACCAAGGTAGTTCCGATAGTCTCCATCGGTTCCGGCACACATATCGGCGCGGCCCAGATAGCGGGGCCGAAGGGGGAGCCTGTAAACGCCACCAAGGCCGTGGCCCAGGTGGAGGCGACTTTCAAGAGCCGCCTCAGGGTCAAGATACTCATTCCGGTTGACTCGGAGAATCCGATACAGCGATTCAAGAGGGTTCAAGGAGTCGGAGTCTCGGCGATAATCGACTACAAGCTGTGAGGATAGGCACGGCCCCTAGGTGACGATCATGAGAAGACTCTTTCTCGCCTCATGCCTGCTGTTTCTCATAGCTGGCCGGTCGCACGGAAGCGATGCGGCGACGACGGCGATGTCGATTCTGGAGCGCTGGACCGCCTTCCACTGGGGGCGGGACTGCCTCGTATGGCTGGTGCACTACCCGGAGGAGCTTGTAGAGCCGTGGGTGGAAGCTGAGGCGGCACGCAGCGGAATGAGCCAGGCGGAGCGCGATCAGTACAGGCTCTCCTTTACATCCGAGCTCAGAATCTCCGAGGCCGAGCCTTTCCTCCTTACGGTGTACGTCTTCTCGCCCAGGCCTCTGGACCTTGGCAGGTTCGAGTCGTCCATAATGCTTCTGACAGGGGACGGGAGGAAGATCCCTCCGGTCAGTTACGAGCGCAAGTTCGATCAGCCTCTCTCGGGCATTACCCAGGGGCTGGTCTTCTTCCCTAAGCAGGAGGACAAGGACTTCACAGTGGTGCTTCGAAATCTAGGCATTCAGGAGGAGCAGTACTTCGCATTCGACGGGTACCGGGAGCCGGAGGAGGCAGCCTACGAACCTCCGGTCGAGAGGGAGGTCGTAGTAGTGGAGCTGCCTCCAGCGCCGAAGAAGGATCCTCCAAAGCCTGCGATCGTGGTCGAAGAGCCGCAGGCCCCCCTCCCTCCTCCTCCTCCTCTTGCGGTCGCGACGCCGACGGAGCTGGCGGAGCTCGCGCCGCAGCCAGTTGTGGACTTGCCGCTGCCGCCGCAAAAGGAGAAGGATCCCTCGATCTATATCAGCAAGGAGAGGACGGTGGAGAACTTCGTCCGCCACTGGATCGAGGGGGAGACAGGTGCAATGTACGACCTACTCTCCGACTCGACGCGGACCGCGCTCACTGAAGACCAGTTTTCAAGGCAGGTTCATGCCACGGGGCTTCGTGCCTCCCTTAAGGAGGGTTACAAGGTGCAGTGGATGGACGAAGGTCACGTCCGAGTGGTCACTGCGCAGCGGATGTTGCTCTTCCGCACCCTCAGGAGCAAGGTGCTGACCGTGGAGAGAGAGGATACGCTGTGGAAGGTCGTGTGGTGATGCCGCTCGTCGTAAGCCTGTTCAGAGATGCACCATGAGGCGGGCGGGGCTTGTAATCCTCCTAGTGGCCGCTTTCGTTGCAGTATGGTACGCGGTGCGCGATGCCTCTCTTGACGTTGACCGGCTTTCGATCGACAGGGCAAGTCTGCCCGACCTATCGCTTGAGAGGGTCGAGTTCCAGCGCGAGGAAGACGGTGTGGAGTGGAAGGCCAGCGCCGGTCTGGTCGAGCGGCGCGGCGAGGAGATACGCCTTGTGTCGCTCGACGTGTCCGCAGCCGAGGGGGGCAGGGGTACTTTCGCCCTGATCTCCCCCGCAGGAGTGTTCAGCGAGAGGGAGCGCACCGCACTGTTGACCGACGTACG
>JBAYOX010000019.1:0-14095 GCA_041678025.1 Aminobacteriaceae bacterium | reverse complement strand
GATGATGGCCGCCGCCGGTGCCAACATGCCCTATGTCGGATTCGGAAAGCCTCTTCTAATCCTCTCTGTCTCAGGTGCCCTCTTCTCGATGTTCTGGCTTGCGGGCAGGGGAGAGAGAAAAATTGACCTCAAGGCCGTTCTCGCCGAACTGCCCGAGGTCGATGAGAGGCAGAGCTGGATCAGAGTTGGACTGCCCTTCGCGCTCCTGCTGAGCCTTATCATGGCGGGGCGAGTCTGGCCCTTCTCGATGCCCGTGCTGGGGCTGCCGTTGATCTTCATGATATCCTCCCTCTCCGTGGTGCTTCTCAGCCCCAAACGCTTAAATATCTGGTCGATAGCCTGCTCCACCGTACACAACCTCTCCACCCTCGTGGGCATAATGATCGTGGTGGGCATCCTCATACAGGTCATGGCCCTCAGCGGCGTTCGCGGACTCATATCCCTAGAGGTGGTCACCCTCCCGCTGGGCGTCTTGTTCGCCACTCTTTTCATCATTCTGCCCCTGTCGGAGGGGCTGGTGCAGTACGCAGTGGCACCTCTGATCGGGGTCCCGCTCATCATGCTTTTCAACATGAGAGGGCTTGATCCCATAATAGCCCTGTCCGCCATGTCCGTGATATGGCCGCTGGGCGACTGCCTTCCGCCCACCGCCGTGGTCGGCAGGGCGGCGGTTTTGGAGCTGGATTACAAGGGGCGGTACTACCGGGATTTTGTCGGGGCGTGCCTTGCGCCCATGGCGTTTATCGCTCTGCTGGGGACTCTGTTCCTGGTATTCAGCACAAAGCTTTCCTTTCTGGTGGGAGGGTAGGTGGAATGAACGTGATGGTCTTAAACTCGACTGTTTTATGGCTATATTATGCCATAGTGCTTTTCTTCGGGGGAGCGGTTGCCTACAACCTGTTCAAGACAAAAAAAGCCCAGGAAGCCGTGCTTTACAGCATTATTCTTGTCCCGTTCGTCCTAAGACTCCTTCGGCTGAAATAGAAGCGAGGTACTCTGATGAATATCAGTCTGAAAACAGCAAGGATAGTGTCTTTGGCGGTGTCCGTCCTGTTTGCGGGCATCGCGGGTTTGGAGTTCCATGAACATCGACATTTCCTGGAGCCGGTGGTGCCTTCTCCCCATCTGAGCGAGGTGAAGAAATTATCCGACTACGAACCCGGCCTGAAGGATTCGGTCAATGACAGCAACGTCTATGTGTTCGACAGCGGAGTGCCCGGCGGCACGGCCCTGGTTCTGGGAGGGACACATCCGGAAGAGCCTGCCACAAATCTGACCGCCTCTCTCATAGCCGAGAATGCAAAGATCGAGGCAGGGCGCCTCATCGTAATCATAAGGGCCAATAGGAGCGCCTCCACCTGCACGCGCATGGGCGAGGCCTACCCTACCTATTACACCGTTAAGACGGACTGGGGCGAGAAGAAATACCGAATGGGGGACCGCTGCAGCAATCCTCTGGACTCGTGGCCGGATCCCGAGGTCTATCTCCACTACCCCAGCCGCCAGATGCTGGCCTACATGGACATAAGGAACCTCAACAGAACATGGCCCGGGCGTCCCGACGGACTCTTGACTGAGCGCACAACATGGGCGATGACTCAACTCATACGGCAGGAGAAAGTGGACATTGCCATCGACCTGCACGAGGCCGAACTCGAGTATCCCGTGGAGAACACCATAGTGGCGCATGAGAAGGGCGAGTCTATAGCTGCGATGACCTCCATGGTTCTGACGGCCGAGCTCTTCGAAGTGCCGCTGAGCATGGAATTCTCGCCCAAGGCCCTTCACGGGCTCTTTCACAGGGAAGTGGGGGACCATACCGAGGCCATATCTCTGCTGGTGGAGGTGGCGGAGCCGATGCTCGACCGCATCCGCGGCATAACGGACGAATACCTTCTCATGACCGGCCGGGACGAGTTTGTGATGAAAGCCGGAGAGCACAAGCTGCTCTATGCTCCGATCGACGAGCGGGGCTGGCCCATAGATGTCAGGGTGGGACGCCATTCCTCTACCGTCCAGAAACTGCTCGAATTCTACTCCATGGAGAACCCGGACCGCGCCGTCGTCATCTCGGGCGTCCCCGGCTACGCCGAAGTGATGGAGAACACCTTGGGCGCCTATTTTCACAATCCGGAGGAGGTGCCGGAAAGCGGGGTGTTTTATGAATAAAACCATAAAAAAAGGGGGGAGCATGCCTGAAGAGGGCGTAAATAAACCGCGTGATGTGGCAGGAATCAGGTAGTTTTGCGGAGACTGTAGATACGACGAAGAGAAAGGATGGTTGAATTGAGAAGAACTCGTAGTTCGGCGGCTATAGCGTTTTGCGGTGTTCTGTTGATGGTCGCGACGGCGACGGGAGCCTGGGGCTGCACCGACATAGTGGTCGGAAAGGACGCCTCGGTCGACGGCTCCGTGATCACATCTCACACCGCGGACGGTGCTTTTTACGATGCGAGAGTGCGCACCATTCCCGGCCAGACCTTCCCGGAGGGAACCATGGCCGACGTCTTCTGGAATATCGGCATGGACGAAGATTCCGAGCCCGTGAAAATAGCCGAGATCCCCCAGGTCGAGCAAACGTACACCTACTTCCATGTCGGCTATCCCTTCATGAACGAACATGGCGTGGCAATCGGCGAGACCACCATCGGACAGAAAGAGGAGCTGAAGACTTTCCGCCCCGACGGCAAGGCGATTCTCACCATCGAGCAGCTCGAGGTATTCGGCCTTCAGAGAGCCAGGACCGCCCGCGAAGCGGTCCTGGTGATCGGAGAGCTGGCGGAGAAGTACGGGTTCCTTCCCTCGTGCGGCACGGAGGGGGAGTGCCTGAGCATCACCGATGGCGACGAGGCGTGGATTTTCGAGCTCCGAAGCTCCGGATTCATGTGGACACCCGAAAGCGGCAAGCCCGGCGCGGTATGGATCGCGAAGAGGGTCCCGGACGACGGCGTCGTGGTCGTCCCCAACATGAGTCGCATCAGGGAGGTCGACATAGACGACAAGGATAACTTCATGGCCTCCGAGGGCTACCTGCAGCTCGCGATAGATCTCGGGCTGTATGATCCCGACGCCGGCAAGCCCTTTATCTGGCAGGAGGTCTACTCCCCCCTGACCGGAAACGACGACTGGTCTCTGTCCTCGATGTGGATTCGTAACAGGCTCTACACCCTCTACAGCCAGCTCGACCCGTCCCGCGAGTGGGATCCGCTTGCCGAGACCATGAGCTACCCCTTCGCCGTGAAGCCTCACAAGAAACTGTCCGTCCAGGACGTGATGGAGATGCTTCGCAGCCACATGGAGGGAACCCCCTTCGACCAGTCGGCCGACGAGGCATGGTATGTCCGCGACGGCGACAAGGCTGTCAAGAGCCCTCTGGCCACGCCTTTTGCCACGAGGGATCTCAGAAAGCTCCTTGGAATCCCCTACAACAGGCCAATTTCAAAATGGGACTGCGCCTACAGCTTCGTCTCGCAGGCTCGTTCCGGCTATCCGGAGCCTGTTAAGACCATTCTCTGGTTCGGCTACGACAATCCTCACACGACGTGCTACGTCCCGATCTACTCCGGAATGATTCAGACGAAGGAGAGCTGGAGGACGTTCGATCGCAACGCGTTCAGCCTAGACTCCACTCAGTGGGCCTTCATCCTTGCGGATGATCTGGTCAACCGCCGTTACCAAGAGTCCATGGAGGACCTGAAGGCAGTCAGAGCTCCCCTCGAGGAGGAATTCGCCGCGAAGGTCGCCGAAATCGATGAAAAGGCTCTGAAGCTTGCTAAGGAGGATCCGGCCAAGGCTCGGGAGTATCTGACCGCTTTCACGAACGAATGCATGGAGAAGGTCGAGAAAGCCTGGTGGCAGCTCAACTGGACCCTGATCACGAAGTACAACAACAATAAGCAGAACTAGACCGGCCGTCCCTTCGGACGTTGCAGATCGGTTGCGAGAAACGCGGAACCCTCGTGGTTCCGCGTTTCTTTAGGCATTATTGCACACGATCATCGACCGTATTACTTGCGACCGCAACTATTATCTGCTGTTGCTCGGGCCGCACGCTGGACGAGGGCGAGATCATCGAGATGATGGACGAGACCATCGCTCTGGCAATGCTACCGGGCGTGCACTACAACTACTCACTGTCCGAAAAGAGCGGTTTGTGCTTCTAATTGACTGCCCCGTGCTTGCATTATAGACTTCGGGTGCTGGTTTTGCAAGGAACGGCAGTGCTTGAGGATGACATTATCCCTGTCCAGTGTTTCCGGGGAACCTCAGTCATTCGGGAAGATTAGCCTGTAGCACAGTTATCCCGCGGCCGTGTCGTCACCTGTGTCCTACCTTAGGACTGCCGCCTCTTCGAGCAGCGGGCTTCGGCTCAGGCTGTTAGGAAGCAGCAACCTTCTGTTGATCACCGGGTTGCTCACGCAGTACCATAGCCCGTCGGCCAGGTCGATGCCGGCTTGTTCATACGCTATCCAGATAAGCTCGGTGCAGTAGAGACTCCCATGGTCTTCGCCGTCGAAGGCGGAGTCGAAGTGCACACGCTCTTCATAGTACTTCAGGGCGTTCAGGCTCGCTTCGGTAGCCGCGGCGGGATCCTCGCGCACTCTGAAGAGGCTCGCCCTGTCCACTTTTTCCGGGGATAGAAAGACCTCTGCTCGTTCCATCTGCACCAGCTCGGTTTCCGGGGACGCATGTATAATGTGCGGAACACCGTCTATAACTCTGATGATGCCGGAATGAGTGAAGGCCGAGTCGCCGTCGTCCACGAGATTAACTAATTTGCTACGCCAGGTCTTTCCGCAGACGAGCAGGATGTCTCCGTTACGGAACAGATGTGTCGGTATGCCGTATGACTCCGGCGGGTGCATGACGAAGGGTCTTTCACTGTCGCGGACGTAGCGGAACTGTACGCCTTCCACGGGTCGGGGAGGTGTCGCCGTCCCCAGGAGCAGCTTTCCCTCGTCGATCGAGAGGCGCGAGAGCATCGGCGAAAGAGGAAGCCCGTTGAAGTCGAGAAGGGGCCGCAGCCGCTCGAGGTCCCTTTGAAAAAGAACTGTCTTTTCCTCGCCGTTAATGTAGACCTGCGGAGATTTCAGCACGACGCGATTGCCGTCTCGTATTCCGAGCTTAGTCGCTATCCCGGCCAGCAGCGAGAACGCGGTCGCGTCCGGCCGAAAGCGCCCCTGCGCGCGAAGCTCCTCTGAATCCAGCTTCGCCCTGATATCGCTCCAGCTCACCGAGGCGTACGTCTCCAAAGCCTCCAGCACATCCCGTTCGTCGACAACTAGCTCGAAGTTGGTCCGGAGCGCGTTGAGCATCCGAAACGAGTGCCGGTTGCCGCGAATCCACTCCGAGGGAGGGTTTAGCTGTACGAATGCCGACGAAAGGGAGAGTCGTTCGACCCGGATCCCTCCGATGACGCCCCCGTGAAGGGAGAGGGAGAGGGAGAGGATCGCGCCGTCGTCGCCCGGGATAGCATCCATCTCAAGGTCCATCGACTCCGGGTCGGTGAGCGACACCAGAAACGCGAGCAGCCGTTCGCCATTGTTCGCGGGGGTGAATTCGCCCGAAAACTCGCGGCGCGCCTCTTCCGCGACTCCGGGAAACGAGCCGAACAGCGCGAAACACAGGAAGAGAACGAACGCTTTTGTCATGCTGACCCCCCTCCGTAACAGGCCCGTTTCGGGCTCGAACCGGGCCTGACTGGATGGTTCGAGCACGTTAAGGAGCTTCCGTTTGACATGTTAATCAGATACGAGCATGCTCAAGGCGCCGGAGGTTGGCAGATGGGAAACCCGCACGAACAGGAGCCGCAGGAGAGGCCGCGTCTCGTTCGAGCACGCTGAGGTATCTATGCGTAACGCAGCCTCCGAACCGAGGTCTCCTCGTCGCTTCGCTTCTTGAGGTGGAGCACTCGCAATGAGGGAAACAAGCTAATACCGCAACTACTCACTGTCCGAAAAGAGCGGTTTGTGCTTCTAATTGATTGCCCCGTACCTGCATTATAGACTTCGGGTGCTGGTTTTGCAAGGACCGGCAGTGCTTGGGATGACTGGACCCCGAGCCCCACACCCGCTTAACTTCTTGTTAGCTCTGCCTGCATTAAACTCTGCTCAATATAGTAGCCCTCGAAAAGCGCAATGGCAAAAAATGGGAGAGGAGTTCCTTAGCTTGGTTGAGATGACCAGTTGCAGCCAGGCGACTTGAGGTTTCACACTGTCGATCGCTATCCCGAGGCCGGAGGGCCGGGGGAGTGATCCCGGCGCGAACTCGCCTATGGCGCGGGATCCCTACCCCTCCACCAACCTCCTGCACGCGTCCCTCAGGCACTCGCAGAGGGTGGGGTGGGAGTGGACGGTGTTGGCTAGGTCGTCGGCGGTCATGTGTTTTGCCACAGCCAGAGTGGCCTCCCCCAGCACCGACGCGGCCTCGGGGCCAATAATGTGGATTCCGAGCAGCACTCTGTCCTCGGCGCGGGCTACCACCTTGATGAAGCCGTCGCCTGCGCCCATTGCCAGCGCCATGCCGTTGGCGGCGAAGTAGGCCCTGGCTGTGACTATCTCCAGTCCTCGCGCCTTCGCCTCCTCCTCGGTGAGGCCGACAGTGCCTATCTCTGGGTCGATGAATACGCAGGCGGGGACGGCATCCGGGTCCACCCGGTAGACGCCGCCCGTCATATCCTCGACCGCAGCCTGGGCGTGGTACTCGGCCAGGTGGGCTAGCATCGCGCCGCCGGTGCAGTCGCCTATGGCCCAGACTCCGTCGACGGAGGTCCTCATGGCCTCGTCGACCGAAATCGCGCCCCGCTCGATTCGCACAGGGCTTTTCTCAAGGCCGAAGCCTTCGATCACGGGGGTCATGCTTGACGCCAGCAGAAGCCGGTCGCACCTCTCCTCGAATGGCTCGTCCTTCGCGGTCCCTCGGATCAGAAGGCCGTCGCCGTCGGGGATCGCCTCGGAGAGTCGGACGTAGTCGCTCATGGGCACGCCGCGTTTTTTCAGGGTCTGGACTACCTTTTTCTTCAGGTCGCCGTCCAGCCGCCTGAGCACCTGGTCGGAGTGCTTTAGCAGAATGACTCTCTTGCCCAGCTCGTGCAGCATCATGGCCATCTCGATCGCTATTACGCCCGCGCCTAGCACAGCTACAGTGTTAACTTTCTGGTTGCGCTCCGGGTCCCATAGCCGAGGGTCTACTATCGCGTGGTCGCCGGTGAGCACCTGCGGCAGGTCCTTACCCCGGAAGTCCGGCACTACTGACCTGGCGCCCGTGGCAAGGAGCAGCCTCCTGGCGCTTATCTCCTCCTCCCCGTCGTCGGACCGAACGATGATCTTCTTCTCGCCCTCCCACTGGGTCACCATGGCGTTGCCCCGATATGCCTTGACCTTGGCCATGCGAAGCTCGGTGGCCGATCCCTGGCGCAGCTTTTCCACGACGGACTCCAACCGCTCCCACAGGCCCGCCCGCTCGCCCCTGCCGCCGATTATGTGCGAGTAGAGAGCCTTGGTCGGGATGCATCCCCTGTTGAGGCAGACTCCGCCCAGCCGGTCCTTCTCTATCAGCGCCACGCTCATTCCCCTGCGTGACGCGAGCGCGGCCGCCCGTATCCCGCCGGGGCCGCCGCCTATGACTGCCAGATCGTACATGTTCAATCCCCTTTCCATGAGAAAAAAGGGGGGCGAGAGGCCCCCCTTGTGCATCGAACCGTGGAGCGGGCCTACTCCCCGAACCGCCAGGTCAGTATCGGGTTCCTCGCGGCGGTCGTCTCGTCCGGGCGCGACACCGGGGAATTCAGTGGCATGTCGTGGAATGGTGCCGCCCCCTCGGCCTTCGCCTTAGCCACAATAGCCTCCATGGCCTCCGCGAAACGGTCGAGCGTCTCCTGAGACTCGGTCTCCGTCGGCTCCACCATAAGAGCCTCTGGGACTATCAGCGGGAAGTAGACGGTAGGCGGGTGATAGCCCGCGTCTATCAGGGCCTTTGCGACGTCGAGGCTGCTCACCCCGGTCTCCTGCTTCAGCGGGCCGCCGTTGAGCACGAACTCGTGCATGCAGTGCCCCCTGTGGGCGAGCGGGTAGAGGTGAGCCAGCTTTGCCGCCAGATAGTTGGCGTTCAGCACTGCCGTCTCCGACGCCTCTCTGAGTCCCTCGGCACCCATGGACATTATGTAGGTGTAGGCGCGAACAAGCACTCCGAAGTTGCCGTAGAAGCTGCGCACTCTTCCGATGCTCTGTGGGCGGGTGTCACCGCCCTCAAGCAGATATGTGTCCTCCTCCTCGTTGTAGGCTATCACCGGAGTAGGCAGGAAGGGGACAAGCACGTCTTTCACCCCCACCGCGCCGGATCCCGGGCCGCCGCCGCCGTGCGGTGTGCTGAAGGTCTTGTGCAGGTTCAGGTGCAGTACGTCGAACCCCATGTCTCCCGGGCGCGCCTTTCCCATGATTGCGTTCAGGTTGGCCCCGTCGTAGTAGACAAGCCCCCCGGCCTTGTGGATCGTCTCGGTCAGGCCGAGGATGTTGCGCTCGAATACGCCGAGCGTGTTCGGATTGGTGAGCATCAGTGCGGCCACGCGGTCGTCCATCATGGACTTCAGCGCTTCGAGGTCGACCATCCCTTCGTCGTCCGAGGCCACCTCGACAATGTCGAACCCGGTCACCGTCGCCGACGCCGGATTCGTGCCGTGAGCCGAGTCTGGCACCACCACCTTGGTCCTCTGGTGGTCTCCGCGGCTCTCGTGCCAGGCCTTTATCATCATAAGGCCCGTCTGCTCCCCGTGCGCGCCCGCCGCGGGTTGCAGGGTGAAGGCGTCCATGCCGGTGATCTCGGCAAGCATCGCCCCTAGGTCGTGCATCAGCTGCAGGGCCCCCTGAACGGTGTCGACAGGTTGCAGAGGGTGAATGCGCGAGAAGCCCGGCATACGCGCCGCCACCTCGTTCACCTTGGGGTTGTACTTCATAGTGCACGAACCGAGAGGGTAGAAGCCCTCGTCGACCGAGTAGTTCATCTTGGACAGTTTGGTGAAGTGGCGCACGACGTCCACCTCGGCCATCTCGGGAAGCCTTGGGGCCTCCGAGCGCAGGTGCCCTTTCAGGGCCGATGCGCAGTCCACGCCCGGCACGTCGAGCTCGGGCAGCGAATACCCCGCTCTGCCAGGGCGACTTGCCTCGAAAATAGTCTCCACAGTACGCTTCATCACTCCTCACCTCCCGCCACCGACACCAGGTAGTCGATCTCCTCTCTGGTGCGGCTCTCCGTCACGGCAAGCATCCAGGCGTTCTTCAGGTCCGGGTGGTCGGCGCTCAGGTCCAATCCTCCGATGATGCCCGCCTCCAGCAGCCTTCCGTTAAGCTCTCCGGGGGGCTCGTCGCAGAGCAGCACAGTCTCGCGAAAGGAGGGTGCCCCCGGGAACGCGCGGCGGAACTTGCCCGTCCGCTCCAGCTGCTCGACCGCGTAGGCCGACTTGGCCAGTATCTGCGCGCCCGTCTCGCGAAGCCCCTTCGGCCCCATAAGCGACAGGTAGACCGATGCGGCGACTATGCAGAGGTTCTGGTTGGAGCAGATGTTCGACGTGGCCTTCTCCCTGCGGATGTGCTGCTCGCGCGCCTGCAGTGTGAGGACGAAGACGCGCCTGCCGCTGCTGTCGGTGGCCTGACCGCAGATGCGCCCCGGCATCCTCCTCATCAGCGGCTTGTTTACCGCGAAGAAGCCGAACGCCGGACCGCCGAAGTTCATCGGGTTGCCGACGGTCTGCCCGTCTCCGGTGACTATGTCCGCTCCAAGCTTGCCAGGCGCCTCCACGGTGCCCAGAGCCAGCAGGTCGGTGGAGACGATAAGCAACCCGCCCGCCTCGTGAAGCTTGTCTGCCAGCGGCTTTATCTCCTCCAGAACGCCGAAGAAGTTCGGCGACTGCACAACCAGCGCCGCTGCGTCCCCGGCGGCCAGGGCCTTCTCAAGCTCTGCGCCGTCGATCGCCCCGTCGATGAAGGGTATCTCTTCGTACTCCAGCTTTCTGCTCCAGCAGTAGGTGCGCAGGGTCTCCCTCGTCTGAGGGTGAACGTTCCTTCCGCACAGGATCCTGCGCCTTTTTGTGGCCGCGGAGGCCATCACGGCAGCCTCGGCCGCCGCTGTGGCGCCGTCGTACATCGAAGCGTTGGATATCTCCATCCCAGTCAGCTCGCAGACCATGGTCTGGTACTGGAATATGGCCTGCAGCGTTCCCTGTGCCACCTCCGGCTGATAGGGCGTGTAGCTGGTGGTAAACTCCCCGCGCGAGATAATGCTGTCTACCGCAGAGGGGATAAAGTGGTCGTACACCCCAGCGCCCAGAAAACAGATCGCTTCGTCCACGGACAGGTTCCAGGCCGCGAGCCCCCGCAGGTCATTCATAACCTCCATCTCCGACAGAGCGTCGGGCAGGTTGGACCCCACCTTCTGGCGGACCTGCGCCGGAATGCCGGAGAAGAGCTCGTCAACGTCTGGTACGCCGATGACGGCGAGCATTCGCCGCCTGTCTTCCTCCGTCGTTGGTATATAGCGGTTCATGTCGCTACCCCCTTTTAAGAACCTTCCGCTTCCAGCTCCTCGACCAGCTTGGCGTAGGCGGACGCGTCAAGTAGCTTCTCCGCCTCCGACGGGTCGGCCACCTCCAGCTTCACCAGCCAGTTGGCGTACGGATCCTGGTTGACGAGCTCCGGCGCGCCGTCCAGCTCATCGTTGATCTCTGCGACCTTGCCGGAGACCGGGCTGAACACGTCGTTCGCGCCCTTGACTGACTCCACGACCACAAAGTCGTCTCCCGCCGCTACCTCGTCGCCAACCTCGGGCAGCTCGACATAGACCACGTCGCCCATCGCGTGCTGTGCGTAGTCGGTGATCCCTACAGTCCCGACGCCGCCCTCGATCCTGACCCACTCGTGATCCTTGGTGTAGTGAAGACCCTCCGGTATCCTTGCCATTCTCATCAACCTCCCTGGTTGTTTTTATTTGCGGGGCGAGCCCCCTACTTGCTCCTTGCGTAGAACGGGCGCTTTATCACCACGCCCTTTTTAAGCTTGCCGCGGATGTCTATCCAAAGGTTCTCCCCCTCGGCAGGTGCCGGGGTCCCGACGTAGCACGATGCGATGTTCGCGTCCAGCGACGGGGAGTAGCCGCCCGAAGTCACGTGGCCGAGAACGCGCCCCGCCTCATCGGTGACGGGCATCCCCTGCCTGGGCACCCCCCTGTCCTCCAGCCTCAGAGGCACGATCTTGTGCTTCAGCCCCTCGTCCTTCTGACGCTTCAGCGCGTCGCGACCGATAAAACCTCCCGCCTTGTCCAGTTTAACGAAGAAGCCGTAGCCAGCCTCCAGAGGCCCCAGCTCATCGGTGAACTCGTGACCGTACAGGGGTAGCCCCGCCTCGAAGCGCAGGCTGTCGCGCGCCCCCAGGCCGACGGGTATCAGGTCATGACCCTCGCCTGCCTTCATAACTGCGTCCCAGATCTCTCCGCCCCTCTCCCAGTCGACGTAGATCTCGAAGCCGTCCTCGCCCGTGTACCCCGTCCTGCTGACTATAGCCGGGATGCCGCCGACGCTGACGCCATCAACGAAGTAGAAGAACTTCAGCGACGCCGGGTCGAAGTCCGCTATCTTCTTGAGGATGACCTCAGCTGCTGGCCCCTGCAGGGCGACCTCCGCCGTCCTGCGCGAGATATCCTCCATGGACACGCCCTCTGGGGGTAGATGCGACCTGAGCCACGCCAGGTCCTTATCGGTGTTCGCCGCGTTCACCACCAGCAGGAATTTTGTCTGCGAGTAGCGGTAGACCAGCAGGTCGTCAACCACGCCTCCCGACTCGTTGCACATGATGTTGTACTGCACCTGCATATCGCGCATCGCAGCGATATCGTTCGACAGCAGCGAGGAGAGCCACTCCTCGGCGCGTGCGCCCTCCACCGACACCTCCCCCATGTGGGAGACGTCGAACAGCCCCGCCTTCGACCTCACGCCGAGATGCTCCGTCTTTATCCCCGTGCTCTCGTACTGTACCGGCAGCTCCCAGCCGCCGTAGTCCACCATCCTGCCTCCCGCCGCCACATGCCTCTCGTACATAGGGGTTCTCTTCATTTGTCTGCCTCCTTTTCCTTGCCAATGGGCGCCTCCGCCAGCCAGCTAGCCACATCCGCCATCTCCGCGACGCCGGGGAAACGGGCGCGCACGGCGTCCGCAATCTCAGCCCACGAGAAGGGCAGCCCGTCCAGGGCTCCGGCCAGCGACAGGATCATCTCCCCGTCCATGGCGTCGGAGAAGACCCTCGCCCCGTTTATCATTCCACCTGGCGCGTCGAAGCGCAGCTCAAGGCCGCCCCAGGCAAAACGCCTGCTCACCGAGACGGAGCACTCCGGCGCCCTGCCGTAGCGCCACTCGTAGCTGCTGTACTTCTTGTACAGACGTTCGAAGCTCTCGCCCTCGGCTCCGCCCCTATCGCGTCCTATCTTCGAATGTGGGTACGCGAGCAGGAACGACCTCTCAAGCGCGTCCATCAGGGCGTCCATCTCCAGGCCCGGGTGTGCCTCGGAGAGGTTCGCCACGCGAGACGCCACGGAGCCGACCCCCTTCGACCTCAGCTTCTCCGGGTCCACGTTCAGATAGCGCGACAGCTTGGTCACATCCGCCGACAGCAACAGGGTGCCGTGGTGCAGCCCCCTGCCTCTGGTGAGCTGCCACGCGTTCCCCGAGAACTTGCGCCCTTTCAGGGTCAGGTCGTTCCGCCCGGAGAACTCCGCTTCGACGCCGAGCGACCGCAACGCGCCCAGAACGACCCCGAGCTGACGCTCCATGCTGTACATACGCCTCGGCACAATAAAGGAGAAGTTCAGGTTCCCCAGGTCGTGGTAGACGGCACCGCCCCCGGAGGAGCGGCGGGCGAGCCTTCCTCCCTCCGACTCCAACAGGTCCAGCCGGCACTCGCTCCACGCGTTCTGGTTGCGCCCGATAACGACTGTGTGAGCGTTCCGCCAAAGGTAGAGTATCGCCTCGTCGTCTGCGCACTCGCCCATAAGCAGCTCCTCGCGGGCCAGATTTTTCCACGGATCCGTGTCAGGCGAGCGCACCAGTCGAGCTGCTAACGTCTCCATCCTCTCGGCCTCCTTATTATATGCGAATACAGCATCTCATCTCCTCGCGTCAACGAGCAAAGTATAACACAATACAGCATAGGGGTATGAAAAAACGGAGTACCGTCGGACTATTCATATTAGCATGAATGAGGGGGTTTTAGTGAAGGGGGTGAGAGGTCAAGCCCATTGGAACCTAGCACTGAATCGCGTTCAGAGTCGTCGATAGCGGAAATCCTGCGTCATAGCTCTATTCGTCATATATTCTCACTCGCGGAAACGCCTCATGCCGCGGCAGCGTCGGCCCGGACAGGTGCCTCTGCGCCCCGGACCGGCCTCCGGGCTGCGGTCGCCCTCCTCCTTCGCGCACTTTTCGCAAAGCCCTGCCAGGGCTATCGACTGGGGCAACAGCTCAAGCCCCGCCTCCTCAAGCCAGCGCTCCAGGGTTTGCTGCTTCTCCTGCTCGCCGTCCAGGTGGAAGGTGGAGCCGCACGCGCGGCAGAACGCCGTCACGTGGACTTTCTGCATCGGAACGTCCAGTCGGAACTCCCCGTCGTTCAGATAGATAATGTTGACCACGCCCATCTCGCCCAGCAGGTTCAAAGTGCGATAGATGGTGGCTATGCCTATGGACGGGTCAGCCTCGCGCGTCCTCTCCCAGATGTCCTGGACGGATGTCGCCTCTCCGAGGTATTCGCCTATGATATGGAACAGTGTCTCCCTCTGGGCGGTGAGGCGCAGCCCCCTGTCCCTGAGTTTTTGCATGAACGCATCTATAGTGCCGCCGTCAGCGCCGTCTTTCATACCGTATGTCCTCCGAAAGTGAGAATTGCCTCTTGACATAATGCCATAAGCAAGTGTAAAATGCAAATGATAATTATTATCAAATACGAAGGAGGAGTTATTCAATGCCTGGAAGGGATAGAACAGGACCGCTCGGACAGGGTCCGATGACGGGCTGGGGACGTGGCATGTGCGGACGCGGCGCATACGGCGCTGGGTTCTCGGG
>JBAYOX010000018.1:0-14095 GCA_041678025.1 Aminobacteriaceae bacterium | reverse complement strand
TCGAAGAGACTGCCATTTACGCGTCGCTTGTCGAGCGGGAAGGGTTCAACGACGCTGAGCGCCCCCGCATTGCAGGGGTTATCGCGAACAGAATCAGAAGCGGGATGCAGCTCCAGATTGACGCAACCGTCGTCTACGCCTGGAAGAAAGAGGGAAGAGAGATTACGAGGGTCTTCTTCAAGGATCTGGAAATAGACTCCCCCTACAACACGTACAGGGTGTCCGGGCTGCCACCCGCACCTATATGCCTTCCCTCGGAGAGCTCCTGGAGGGCCGTTCTTGATCCCGAGGAACACAGATACCTGTACTACGTGGCGAAGCCGGACGGGGATCACCTGTTCGCAAGGGACTACGCTGAGCACAAAAAAAACATCAAGAATGTGCGTACGGAGTGATGGACGTATCCACCTCACCCCATTTCGCATCCGATATGGGTCGCCTTATCATCCGCCTGCCAGCATCCGGTATTGTCCTGTTGAGCTGGATTGTCAGCGAATACGACGGCCTGGGCTTCGTCAAGACAGAAGCCGTTGTAGCTGACTCATCATTCTCGGGCGCTGGTCTACAAACTGCCTGTAAAACTGGAGAAGTTTCTCTCTTTTTTCCGGAGAACAAGCGCGGCGACGTGTTAGAATTGATAGATACCCTCCGAAATGAGGGCTATGAACTTGAGGTTCTTCAAACGACACGAGAGCACTTACTGGAGGCATCCGATCAGTTATGAGTATAAACGCAAAGCTGGGAGACGTGTTGAGAGCTGTTGTACAGAGTGGCGCGGACTTTGCCGATCTGTACTTCGAGGTGTCCGCATCCCACTCTTTTTCCTTTGAGGACGGCGCGTTCGAGGAAATATCCTCCTCCTCATCGGAGGGGGTAGGTGCGCGGGTCATCCGGGAAGGGGAGACTTCCCACTCTTACGCGCCGGGCGTAGATCTGTCCACAGCTTTCCGCTGCCTGGAAGACGCCGCAGAAGGCGGTGGAATTCCCCTTGCTGACCACAGGCTGCCCTCCGTCCGTGTGATGGATTCGGACTACCGCTTCCCGTCCCCGGAACACTCCTTTTTCCACGTGATCAACGAACGGCTTCGAGCTCGATCCATGTGGATACGCCAGATCTCCATGAACCTGAACACAGCGGACAAGAGGTTCAATGTCTTCAACAGCGATGGAGTGATCGCCGGAGACAGAAGGCAGTACACGATATTTAGCGTTGAAGTGGTGGTGGAGAAAGGGGGAGTACTTCAGACAGGCTACGAGTCGGAGGCCTTCTCCGTGGACAGCGCGGAGTTCTATAAAACAACCTCTCCCTTGAAGGTCGCTAACTCCGCCCTTGCACGCGCCCTTCTGATGCTGGACGCCCCGATGTGCCCCGCCGGGACAATGCCCGTGATGCTCTCCGGGGAGGCAGGCGGGACGATGATACACGAAGCATGCGGACACGGTTTCGAGGCGGATATCATTCAAAAGGAGTTCTCCGTCTACCGCGATAAGATTGGAAAACAGGTGGCGAGTCCGCTGATCAGTATGGTGGACGACGGGACAATACTGGGCTATCTTGGCAGCGGCGCCTGTGACGAGGAAGGGACCCCGTGCAAGCGGAACATCCTGATAGATAGAGGGGTGGCGGTGGCCTATATTACTGACGTTTCCTCATCCAGGAGAGGCGGCATACCTCTTACCGGGAACGGACGCAGAAGCTCGTACAGGACGACTCCATTACCCAGGATGACCAACACTTTCGTGGCCCCCGGGGAGTCCTCTCCTGAGGCGATGATTCGCTCTATGAACAACGGCCTCCTGGTTAAAAAAATGGGTGGAGGCGAGGTCGATCCCACCTCCGGAGACTTCGTCTTCCACGTCACAGAGGGATACCTCGTCAAAGACGGCAGGGTTTCTCATCCTGTTCGCGGAGCAGTCCTTGCAGGAAACGGGCCCGAGACCCTGATGAACATCGAGGCCGTGGGCGACGATCTTCACTTCCTCCCCGGAATGTGCGGCAAATCTGGGCAGAATGTGCCGGTTACCGATGGTCAGCCGTCTCTGCTCATCAGAAATATAACCGTCGGAGGTGCACAGGCCTGATATGAGACAGTTTTCGAGAGAAAAGAAAAAAACTACTACTCAAAAAAGAAAGTACGCCCACGCAGAGACGCCAAAAAGAGAGAAGGCGAGCGCCTTTACCCTGTGGCTGGAGATCATGGTCTTTTTGGTGTTCTCCTTCCTTTTGTACTGCCTCGCCTCTCTGTTCGCAATAAAGACCGGTTCCTGGGGAGAATCAATCCGCTTCTCCCTGCTTAGAAACTGGGGGGGTGCAATTCTCATTCCAATCCTCTTCGCAGGACACCTGTGCGTATCCTTCTTTTTAAGGACAGGCTTCAAAGGTCTTCTTTCGCAGATCGCCGGGACTTTCTTGCTGTTCGTTTGCACCGCGCTCCTGTTCGGCCTGTTCGAGATGGCTGGGCTCTTTCAAGGCTTCTACCTGTTCGCCCCGGGCTATCTCGGCAAAGGACTGGCCATATTTTTCACAAGATATGTCGGCCATTTCGGAGCCATGCTTCTGAGCGCGGCTTTCCTCCTGCTATCAGCGACTCTCTACGGCCTTATACAGCCTGCCTCAGTCATAGGCAGGATATCGGGTGCGGCGGGCTTTCTACGTTCACTGATCCCAACGCGTCAAACAGGTAAATACCATCATTACGAACCGTCCGCCTCGGATGATTATGAGGAGGACGTCTCTTCGTCTCCTTCTCGATTCGTACTGGTAAGGCCGAAGCCCCACGGTCTCCCTGAAGAGGCTCCTGACGATGCCAAAGAGAGAGGGGATAGCGAAGAGGAGAGTCTCCCCGACGAACAGGAGGAGGTCCCCGATAAGCCCTCCCTCAAGGCGGAGAGGACGCACATTACCCCTTATGAAGAGCCAACGGCCACTGTCAGGGAGCCGATTATCAGGGAGGGGAGAGGCGAGCGCAGGGTCCTGGAAGCCGAGGATTTCTTTATCCTTCGTGGTCCCGATGAGTTCACAGAGGAGGGCATACCTGTTCAGGGCACAGAGGGCGATCCTCATGCCCTGCCCGATATCGAGTTCAACGAGATCGAGGCGAAGGAGAGAATGATGCCCGGGACCTTCCCTCCTCCGCTTGACCTCTTCGGCCCCAGGCAGGATCTTGGCACCGTAGAGGACCACGAGACGGTAAGAGAGCAGGCAGTGTCAATCATCGCGACACTCTCGGACTTCGGTGTAGGCGCCGAGATGGCGGACGTGGTGATCGGCCCTACCGTCATACAGTTCCAGCTCCAGCTGGCACCCGGGATAAAGGTGAGCAAGGTCTCGGGGCTTAGCAACGACCTGGCTGTTGCCCTGACGGTCCCCGCCCTGAGGGTCGAGGCTCCTATTCCGGGAAAACCTTATGTTGGGGTAGAGATACCAAACCCCAAACGCAAAGGGATAGTCCTCCGCACGATCTTGGAGTCGAGAGTTTTTCAGGAATCGGAGAGCGATCTGCCCCTTGCCATGGGTATGCGAGTCGATTCACGTTCTCTGGTTGTCGGACTGGAGGACCTGCCGCACCTGCTGGTGGCCGGGACCACCGGATCGGGCAAAAGCGTCTTTGTAAACAGCTGCATTACCGGCCTCTGCACTCATCGCACTCCGCAGGAGCTCAGGCTTATACTCATCGACCCGAAACGGGTGGAGCTTAGCATCTATGAGCATCTTCCGCACGTGCTCGCCAAGCCCGTGGTCTCTCCAAAGAAGGCCGTCCAGGCTCTTGCCTGGGCCGTACGCGAGATGGAGAGCCGCTACGAGCTGTTCGCCCGATCGAGAGTCCGTAATCTGAAGTCGTACAACGAAAAAGTCCTCCCGAAGGCCAAACTTCCCAACATCGTTATCGTGGTCGACGAGCTTGCGGATCTGATGTTCACGGCACAGAAAGACGTCGAGGACTATATCTGCCGTCTGGCGCAGATGGCAAGGGCCACCGGCATTCACCTGATACTGGCCACCCAGCGCCCGTCGGTCAACGTCATTACAGGCCTCATCAAGGCGAATATCCCGGCGAGGGTCGCATTTACCCTTCCGTCTCAAACCGACTCACGTACGATTATCGACGTTGCAGGTGCCGAGCGACTCCTTGGCAAGGGGGACATGCTCTTCGTAAGCTCCAAGTACCCGCGCCCTCTACGCCTACAGGCACCGTACATAGAGGATGTAAAGAGCATGGAGATTGTGGAGTACCTTAAGAATATATTCGGCGCGCCGGAGTACGTGGACGTCGAAGCGCAGGGGACGGGGGAGAGCGGTACCAACGGGGACGCATCTTTCGCGGACGATCCGCTACTTGAGGAGGCTCTGGATATCGTAATGGAGACCGGAATCGCCTCGGCAAGCCGGTTGCAGAGGCAGCTTCGCGTGGGCTTTACGCGCGCCGCCCGCCTCGTTGATTCCATGGAAAAGATCGGTATCGTCGGGCCGCCCGATGGCTCGAAGCCAAGAGAGATACTGGTTGATGAGGATACGGCAAAGGACATGCTGTCCCGGGTTCTGTCGGGAGAGATCGATTAGGTTTGTTCAGTCTTCAGCTCCCGCAGATCGAGGTCTCTTACAACATCGAACTCCCGGAGCCTATGCTCCTGGTCGCGGGAGGGAAAAGGCCGGATGTCGACTGGCTTAGAGAGGCTTCGTCAAAATTTCGCGTCAGATGGAGCGCGGACTCCGGGATCATACCGTGTATCGAGGCGGGCTACCTTCCGCAAAGGCTGATAGGAGACGGGGACAGCACGCCGACTGACGTATGGGCTCATGCGGTAAGCTCCGGCGTTGTGACAACCAGCCATCCGTCGGACAAGGATCTGACCGACCTTCAACTGGCCCTCTTCACCGCCTCGCAGGAGTGCGAGGGCACACCAGTAGTAGTTACAGGGTGCTGGGGAGGCAGGTTCGATCACCTGTTCTCGGGCGTCTTCTCCTCACTCTGGGCACTTGAGCAGGGAACAAGGGTGATCGCGTACGCCGACGAGAATGAGTGCATTCTCATCTTAACGGGTAACGAGGCTGCGGAGATAACTTTTCCGAGAGCGGAGCCCTTCTCCCTGTCGCTTCTTCCGCTCACGCCCGAATGTTCTGGGGTCAACCTGGGAAATGTACGATGGGAGTTGAAGGATTCCCTACTGCTGCAGAAACACCCCTACTCGATAAGCAACAGAAGTGTAGGAGGGGGCGTCTCTGTACGGTTACAGAAGGGAATCCTTGGTGTATACTGCGGGTGGTGTCGATGAACCAGTTAAATGGCTCGCTGTACTTTGCCCGAGCGGAGACACCGGGTGCATATTCTCATTCTAAGAGATTCACCGCCGCCGATGTCCGCCTTGACGCTTTTCAGGTTTATAAGCCAGCGCCTTCGCGTATGACGGTTGGAGTGGCTCACGGCGTTTCCTGTGACGGGACCGCGGCCGCAGCATTCACATACTTTTGCCATTGTTTTCGCCCCCTTGCTGCGATTGGTATCGTTCAAACAGAGGAATATTAGCACAGAGGCGTGCTAGTGGCAAATTTTATTTGCTTCCCGAGGAGGTCTTGATAGAATTGAGTTTCAGTAACAAAATGGAAGAGCTCGAGGACATAGTAGCCCGCATAGAGAAGGGACCAATGCCGTTGGAGGACGCTCTCGCTCTTTTCGAGAAGGGCGTGAAGCTTGTAAGGGAGTGCAGAGAGTACCTTTCGGAGGCAAAGAAAAAGGTTCAGCTCCTCTCATCTGAGGACACCCTGGTACCGTTCTCGTCCGGATCATCCGACCGGGATGATGGCGAGGAGGAGGGACAATGAAGAGACGGGCGGCAAAGCGCTCGGCGCCCCTCTCCTTCCAGGACGAGATAGCGGAGGTGGGCAGATTCATAGAGGCGCGGATCGGCGGCCTTTCCGGAGCGCTTCCACAACCCGTTCCGCAAAGATTGAAGGAGTCCATGCTGTACTCTCTTACCGCAGGCGGCAAAAGGCTCAGGCCGATACTGTGCCTCAAGGCCGCAGAGGTGTTCGGCATGCCGTGGGAGAGAGCCATCTCCCTTGCACTTGGATATGAGATGGTCCACACGTCCTCTCTTATTCACGACGATCTACCCTCTATAGACAACGACGACCTTCGAAGAGGCAAGCCGACGAACCATGTCGTGTACGGAGAATCTCTCGCCATATTCGCAGGTGATGCCCTTATGGCTTGGGCCTTCGAGTACCCGATTGCAGCCCTTGCGAAAGCGAAGGTCCCTTCCGGTCGCGTATGCAGGGCGATGGGTATAATGGCAAACTCGTTGGGCCCGTTCGGGGTTTACGCAGGACAGGTCCTCGACACGGATCTTGAGAGCATGGAGGCCGGGGATGATTTCCCTTTCAAGGTCGCTGCGCGCAAGACTGGCACTCTGATAGCAGCCTGCGTTGAGAGCGGGGCGGTGATAGGGGGGGCGAAACGCCGGGCTTCTGCGGCTTTCAGGATGTACGGTATGCACTTAGGGATTGCGTTTCAGATAGTGGACGACATCCTGGACGAGACATCCTCCGCGCAGGAGCTGGGAAAGACCCCGGGGAAGGATGTCGCGCAGAACAAGAGAACTTTCGTATCGGTCTACGGGTTGGAAGAGGCTCGCCGCCTGGCCCTGACCGAGAGTAAAAGGGCGGTCGACGCCCTGCGGGTCGTCGGAGGGGACACGAGATTCTTCTCTGCCCTGTCGGATCATCTTGTCGAAAGGACGCGATAAATATGGCGCTTCTGGAGCAGGTCAAACACTACTCAGAGCTTAAGGACTACTCCCGGGAGGATCTGAAGACTCTTGCCTCGGAGATCAGAGAGTATATCGTTTCGGTCGTGTCCAAAACGGGCGGTCATATGGCATCGTCACTTGGTGCCGTGGAGCTGGTCCTTGCGCTTCTGCGAGCCTTCGATCCAGAGGACGACAGGATCATCTTCGATGTCGGACACCAGACCTACGCCTACAAAATACTAACGGGGAGAAGGGAACGTTTTCCCACCCTGAGGCAGTGGGGGGGCGTCAGCGGCTTCCCCAAACGATCAGAGAGCCCATATGACCATTTCGACGTGGGACACAGCAGCACCTCTCTGTCGGCAGCTCTTGGATACGCGAAGGCAAGGGATGTGCTGGGAGGTGAGAATCACGTGGTAGCCGTGATCGGCGACGCGTCGCTGCTCAACGGCCTGGCGTTCGAGGCCCTTAACTACACCAAGGACTCGAACACCAAGGTGATCTACATCCTGAACGACAACACCATGTCCATCAGCCCGAGGGTTGGAGGGGTAGCCACCCACCTCGCGAGACTGAGCTCAAGCACTGCGTACAACTCGCTGAAAAAGGCCATAAAGGACTCCTGTTCATCCCTCCCTAAGGGGCAGGCGCTTGAGAACGCTCTGGGGAAGCTGAAGGATCATGTCAAGTCAATCGTAAAGCCGATCAACGTCTTCGACGAGATGGACATAAACTACTGGGGGCCTTTCGACGGCCATAATGTAGAGGAGATCGAGTACGTCCTAGAGCTCGCAAAGAAATATGACAAGCCGGTGCTCATTCACCTGGTAACGGTGAAGGGCAAGGGATTCGAGCAGGCCGAAAGGGAACCCACTAAGTACCACGGGGTCCCCCCACATGCGCCAAAGTCCGCCAAAGCGCCCTCACTGCGCTCCTGGAGCGAGGCGGCCTCAAGCGCGGTCCTGGAACTGGCAGAACGGGACAAGAGGGTTGTATGCCTGACCGCTGCAATGAAATGCGGCAGCAAGCTGGAGGCCTTTGCGTCGCGTTTTCCTGAGCGCTTCTTCGATGTAGGGATAGCGGAGGGGCACATGCTAACCATGGCCGCAGGCATGGCGGCGGGCGGGCTGCGACCTTTCGTGTTCATCTATTCCACTTTTTTGCAGAGGGCGATGGATCAGCTTGTCCACGATATCGCGATGCAAAACCTGCCGGTAGTAATAGCCGTCGACCGCTCGGGGCTAATAGGCGACGACGGAGAGACGCACCAGGGGCTGCTTGATATTTCGTGGGCACGGCCTATTCCCAATCTGCTCATGACGGCTCCAAGGGATGAGGTAGGGCTTCAGTCGCTGTTCGACCTGGCTTTACGGCGCGAGGGCCCCATCATGATAAGATTTCCAAGGGGAGAGGCGATCCCCTCCCTCTGTCGGACGCGCGATGATGTTTTTATGAACGACCTGCCTGTACCGGAGATTCTGGAGAATGGGGAGAGATGCGCCCTGGTCGGCTACGGGAAGACCGTGGAGCTTATGCTTGAGGCCAGAGAGATGATAGTAAGCGCGGGGGGGCTACCCCCTACCGTCATGGACCTGAAATGTGTAAAGCCACTGCCCGAATTAGCGCTGGAGGGCGTCCTGAGAGAACACGAGCTGATCATAGTCGCGGAGGATGGGTACAGAGAGGGCGGAGCAGGAGAGGCGATCGCGACCCTGGCGGAATCGATCAGGCGAGAGGGTAGCCCAGCCACGGTCGTGCCGCTCGGCATTCCGGACCTGTTCGTCCCCCAGGGCACGATGGCTCAACAGGCAGAGTTCTGCGGCCTCACCTCGCTTGGAGTGGTAAAGGCGTATGAAGAGTTCCAAAAAAGAACGCATCGACAGAGTTCTGGCGTCAAGAGGGCTCGCTGAGTCAAGGACGGCTGCCCAGAGCCTTCTGATGGCGGGCAGGGTGTCGGTCGGCGGAGTGCGGGTCGACAAGCCGGGAGCGCAGGTTTCCCCGGATGCGGACATTGAGGTAAAGGGCGGGGCTGATTGGGTCAGCCGAGGTGCCCTTAAGCTGATAAAGGCCCTTGATTATTTCGAAATTGTCCCTAAGGGCAGGGTATGCGTCGACGTTGGCGCATCGACCGGTGGTTTCACCCAGGTGCTGCTTTCAAGAGGGGCGGCGCGAGTCTATTCAGTTGACGTCGGGTACGGACAGCTGGCGTGGACGATCAGGAACGACGAAAGGGTCGTAGTGATGGAGCGGACCAACGCCAGAAACCTGCACCCGGAAGACTTCGATCAAACGCCTGACATTTCCGTGACGGACGCATCTTTTATCTCCCTCAGACTGCTTCTTCCTGCCATGGATGCCTTCCTTTCCCCATCAGGAGAGGCGGTCGTACTGGTCAAACCGCAGTTCGAGGTTGGCAGGGGCAGGGTTGGCAAGGGAGGCAGGGTGCGCTCCAGAGAGGATCACATAGAGGTTCTGGAGGGAATCATCTCCTTCTGTACGGATTCACCACTATCGTTAGTTCCGTCGGGGCTGACCTTCTCTCCAATTACAGGGGCCAAGGGAAACATCGAGTTCCTTATGTTCATGAGAAAAGGGACCGATTACCCTGTTCCAGCGTTTTCAGCCGCTGCTGTTGTAGATGAGGCGCATCACTTTTTCTCTGAAGAACGGGGAGAGCCATGAAAAACCCTTGCATAGGAATGCTTGTCAACACGCGAAAGCCCGGTGCTCTTGAGATGACGAACACGTTAACACGGTGGGGCAACGAGAACGGCCTTCAGTTTCTCCTGCCACCGCACGAGGCGTCCGTCGTAGGAGTTCAGGGGCTGAGCGATGAGGAGTGGAAAGAACAGGTCGATATCGCACTGGTAATAGGCGGCGACGGCACATTCTTACGGGCGGCCAGATACGTGCTCGGTTCACCCGTGCTTCTGTACGGCATCAACCTGGGACGCCTCGGTTTTCTGGCCTCAGGGAAAGCAGACGAGGCCCTGATGGACATTGAGAGTATTCTGAAGGGAGAGTACTCGGTACAGACGCACAAGGTGCTCGACGGCAAGGTCTCCCGGGATGGGCACGATACATATTCGCTGTATGCTCTGAACGACCTGGTCCTTGCAAAGGGAGCCCTGGCCAGAGTCATGCACATAGAGGTACATATAGGGGATAAGCTTCTTAATACGATCCCGGCCGACGGACTGATCGTATCCACTCCGACCGGCTCCACGGCTTATGCCCTCTCTGCAGGCGGACCAATAGTCCCCCCGCACGTTCCGTGCATGATCATCCTTCCGATTTGCGCCCACACTCTTTATTCCAGGCCGGTGGTGGTCGGGGAGGACGACACGATAACCCTGATCCCAAGGGGGAACCACAGAGATCTCCTTCTCACACAGGATGGGCAGCTTGGATACGAGATACTTCCAGGCGACCGTATCGATATTTCTCTGAGCCGTACACATAAGATCGACGTCCTTACACTGCCCTCCAGGAATTACTACGACCTTCTGCAGGAAAAACTGCGCTGGGGGCAGGGTATAGTCACTTTCGAGAAGGAGTGACGGGCTTGCTGGAGGAGGTCTCAATAAAGAACGTGGGAGGAATCTCCTTCGCCAGGCTGTGCTTCGGCGGTGGGTTCACAGCGATAACAGGTGAGAGCGGCGCGGGAAAGAGCAGCCTGGTCAGGGCGCTCGAGCTTATTGGCGGCGCAAGAAGCCAGACCCTGTTCATAAGATCCGGAGAGGACGAGGCCTCGGTGGAGGGCGTCTTCTTCGAAGCAGGGGAGCGCGGACGTGATGCTGAACAATATACAGCCCGCCGCACCCTCTCGAAGACAGGGAGAAACCGCTGCTTCTACCAGCAGACAAGCACACCTTTCTCCGCCTTTTCCTCGCTTATGAACCAGAGGATAAAGATCCAAAGCCAGTTTGCCCAGATGGAGCTTCTCGACCTGAGACGCCAGATGGACATCGTGGATTTCTGCGGCGGTAGCGCTGCTTCGAACGCACGGCAATCACTCGGTAAGACCTTCGACGAAGCTCTCCGCTGCGACAGAGATCTTAAGGCCTTGAGGATTAAGGAGGAGGAGCTGAAGCGGCGTTACCGCGACGCGGAGGCCATAGTCGACTCGATACGGCCTCTGAACATCGTTCCAGGTTGTGATACGCTATGGGAAAAAGAGCTGGAGGAGAAGAGCAGCGCCGCTCAACATGCTGGCAGAGTGAAAGAGCTACTTCTCGAACTGACCGGAGGTGCATCGGGCGACGGATTGCTCTCCAGGTTGGAGTGCTCCGGCATCGAGCTAATTAAGAGGCTCTCCCTCGAAAGATCCGAGCCGGATGGCTTCTTTAACGAGGGGCTGTCCCAGCTCCATGCCTTTATCGAATCCGTAGGAAACAGAGCCTTCAAACTATCTCCGGAGGCACTGGAGCAAGAACTGGCCTCTCTCGAAAAAAAACTAGGGACCCTGCGAAAGGCCAAAAGAGCAACTGGCACAAGGAGCGTTCAAGAGCTGCTCTCCTGGACCTCGGAAGCGCGGGATGCGATTCTCTGGATGAGAGAGGCACCGAGTCTTTTCTCAGAGCTTCAGGAGCTATCAAAAGAGCTTAGGCGCAAAGCCAGCTCTCTGGCGATGGAACTCAGAGCGTTGCGCCTTCGCGCCGCATCATCCCTTGAAGAGGCTGTGAACATTCATCTGTACGACCTCGGCATGGCAGATAACCGTTTTTCCGTACGAGTCTCCCCTTTGAATCGAATACGTAGCGACGGTGCCGACGACATCTCCTTCACCCTTTCAACGGAAGGCTCCCCCGAGACCCCGGTAAACAAAACGGCATCGGGCGGTGAGCTGAGCAGGATCCTCCTCGCCCTGCAGCTCTCCCTTCCGGACGAAACCCTTCCGTCCACTCTGGTCTTCGACGAGGTGGAGGCGGGGTTAGGCGGCAGAGCAGCGCTTCTGGCGGGCTACAAGCTGCTTGCTCTTTCAAAAAAGACCCAGGTCCTCCTGGTCACCCATGAAGCCACCATAGCGGCTCTTGCCGACCATCACTTTCGCGTGCGAAAAACTGCCAACGAGGTGGAGATTCAAAGGCTGAACCGGGATGAACGTATCTCAGAGGTTGCGAGAATGCTCTCTGGCGACCCGTCGCTGCAGGAGGCACGCGAACATGCTGAGCGCCTTCTTCTCTCTGCGGGAACGGATACCCCCTTCAGCACGGCTGTCACTGAAAGCTGAGAGCATCATTCTCGGCACTACAGTCCGGCCGGTATTATTTGACATTCCCCGCTTCGCTTCGTATAATACCTCGGTTGGATGGAATAATCGCACGGAGCGGGTAAAAAGCGGAAAACTCCGCACCTGATCTCCGGCGGGAGGAGGAACGAAGAAGGTGTACATGATAGTTGAGACATGCGGTAAACAGTATCGCGTCCAGGAGGGAGACCTGCTGAAGGTTGAGTCTCTGGGCCTTGAGGAAGGATCCCAGGTAATCCTGGACAAGGTCCTTCTCGTGGGAAGGGACAACTCTACGGTGATAGGTTCTCCATACGTTGAAGGTGCTTCCGTAAGCGCGTCGGTCACTGAAAACGGCAGGGACCCGAAGATAATCGTATTCAAATACAAGAGCAAGAAGAACTACAGGCGCAAGAGGGGACACAAACAGCACTACACCGAGATCCGAATCGACTCTCTCAGCTTCGGGGGATAGATTTGACGGAGATATCCGTCGTATATAGCGAGGGGCGGCCTGTGGCGCTTAATGCAGCCGGACATTCAGACTACGCCCCCGAGGGGTCCGACATTGTATGCGCGGGCGTATCGGCTCTTTTGCAGGCTCTGCTGTACGGTTTCGAGCGAGTTCTGAAGGATCGGGGTTTCAGGTCCAGAGTGGATGAGGTAGACACGGTCATATCTTTGGACTGGAGGCTATTGCCCCCCGATAATTCTGCCCTTCTCGTGGAAACGATTATTGGTTCATTAAAAGAGATTGCTCGGGCTTACCCGGAGCATGTCCGTATTTTGGAGGTGGATACAGATGATTACGTCTTTTAACCTGCAGTTCTTCGCCCATAAAAAGGGGCAGGGCAGCAGCACAAACGGAAGAGACAGTGAGGGCAAGAGGCTTGGCATAAAGATCTACGCCGGGCAGACGGTGAAGTCGGGGAATATCCTAGTCCGTCAGAGGGGGACAAAGATACACCCGGGCAAAAACGTCGGACTCGGAAAGGATTATACGATTTTTGCCACAAGCCCCGGGACTGTCAAGTATGAGACAAAAGGGAGTAAAAGAGTCGTATCGGTCATCCTGGAAGCGGCGGAGTAGATCCGACGGTTCAGCAAAACAAACAGGACTTAACAAGGGCCTTCGTATCTCCTTAAGATCGGACCGTCTGTTTAAACGTCGGCTCTCGCCCTTAGGGAATAACATGGCCCTTGATTCTTTGATGGCGCTTTCGCGCCGGTGATGCCATGAAATTTGTAGACTTTGCGAGAATATCTGCCCGTGGAGGGCACGGAGGAAATGGATGTCTGAGCTTTCGCAGGGAGAAATTCGTTCCCAAGGGGGGGCCTGACGGTGGAGACGGGGGAAGGGGAGGAGATGTAATCCTCGAAGCGACCTCCGGATTCCTTACTCTTGCGGACTTCGACTTCGAAAAGCTTTTTGAGGGCGGCAAAGGAGAACCGGGTAAGGGTGGGATGAGAACAGGGAAGGCGGGAAAGGACAGGATCGTGCCTGTGCCCTGTGGAACCATCGTATATGACGACGACACCGGTGAGATGATAGCCGACCTGGTCGAGCCTGGAGAGAGAGTCGTCATAGCCAAGGGAGGACGCCCGGGAAGAGGGAACGCGCACTTTGCGAACTCCGTCAGAAAAACCCCCCGGTTCGCCGAAAAGGGAGACGATGGGGAGGCAAGGGCTCTGCTGATGGAGCTTAAGCTGATAGCGGATGTAGCCCTCGTAGGCGTACCTAACGCGGGTAAATCCAGCTTGTTGTCGGCTATCTCCTCCGCGCGACCCAAGATCGCCGGGTACCCCTTCACGACTCTATCTCCAAACCTAGGAGTCCTGGCCGTCGATGACCAGAAGATCGTCATAGCGGACGTCCCCGGCCTGATTGAGGGCGCTCATCAGAACAGGGGCCTCGGCATTCTGTTTCTGAGACATGTGGAGCGAACCCGCTTTCTCGTGCACGTGCTCGACCTGAGCGCCGGCACGGCCGAGGAGATAATCGATCAGTGGCACATGGTCAGGGATGAGTTCGATGCTTACTCCAGCCTGGAGGACGATAGCCTTCCAAGGTTCTCAAGAGAGGATCTCCTGATGAGGCCCTGCATAGTCCTGGGGAAC
>JBAYOX010000017.1:0-14397 GCA_041678025.1 Aminobacteriaceae bacterium | reverse complement strand
CTGGTGGTCCCGGGGGACGCGACGATTTCAGCAAGGCACTGCGAGCTTCAGTATACGAAGGGAAAACTCTATGTCCGCGACCTGGAGTCGTCTAACGGAACCATGGTAAACGGTGTACCGATTCAGGGGAATTATCCTATCGAGGACGGAGATCGTCTCACACTTGGCAAGACGGAGTTGCGGATACGCATAATCGGCGCTAAATGAGGTCCTGGGGTCCTGTCATCTGCTGAAAGGAAAGAGGAGGTGATGGTCTGTGCATTATATCGCTTTGACGGGAAGTGGAATCCTGATGGTAGGCTGCATTCTCCCATGGGCCTCGTCTGGAGCCAACTCTTTAGATATCCTGCTGAGTGGGCTGGCCCTTCTGGGAGGGCTTTCAGCCTTTGGAGTCGCCGTTTATAACATCGCCAATGGGCATGAAAGGCTGAAAGGCGCCTATCCAATAATTGGAGCCATCTGCCTAATGATCGGGGTGTACGCGTATTTCCTTCCTCATGGCACGGGGGGCAACGCAGAAGTCAGGCGACAGGCCGGGTTGGACGAAGAGCTTGTGGAGGGGGCGAGAAGAAGCGGTTCCGCAATCTTCTTCATTGCGGGAGGCGGCATTTTGCTTATAGGGGCCGCGGTAAACGCCCGCAGAGCCCCGGGTGAATCCGTAGCGTGCCTATTCCGCCACTACGGCCGTCAGGAGAGAGGCTCGACGGAAGGAGCCCCCATCAAGACCTCGCTGCACGTGATCTCAGGGGCTTTTAAGGGACAGGTTATCCCAATACCGGAGGAGGGGATAGTTTTTGGAAGGGATCCCTCTCGCTGTAATCTGATTCTGCAATCCTCCGACATCTCGCGTATGCATGCACGACTGACCCCTTCTATGACAGGCAGTGGTGCGATACTTGAGGACCTGAGCTCGACAAACGGCACCTTTTTATGGGAAGAGGGAGCCTGGACTCGTCTCTCAGTGCCCGCGAACATTGTTGCCCGTGGACGTTTCCGCCTGGGGGACGAAAAGAACGAGTTTGAGATTTGCTGAGGAGAGTCCGGAAAAGTGCGGATTAACCCAGGGAACCACCAGCACATAGGAGCAAGGAGCGAACAGCAGGACTCGTTCGCTTTCAGCGATCTGTCCGACGCCTCTTTTCTGGCTCATGGGGGAGCCTTGGCTGTTTTGGCCGACGGGATGGGAGGACATGCGGAGGGGGCGGACGCCTCTCGCATCGCCGTACGAGAGTTTCTTGAGGCGTACACGAGGAAGTCCTTCGAGGAGACTATCGAAGAGGCCCTTGACCGCTCCATACATGAGGCTAACGAGGCAGTCTACGCCTTTGCCGCTGAGAAAGGGATAACCGGCAACTGCGGCACGACACTTGTGGCTGCAGTGATTCATGGGAGCGGTATATACTGGATACACGCGGGTGACAGCCGGCTGTATATAACTGACGGACAGAGCCTGACCCCTCTCACCGAGGATCATATTTACGCGAAAGACCTGGACAGAGCGGTGGAAAAAGGCTTTATCGATGAGGAAATGGCTTTGAGACATCCCGACAGGGAAGCGCTTACGAGCTATCTCGGCGATTCGATCATTGCCAAACTGGGGAAGGGTGCCCTTCCCGCTTCCGCCGAGGGACTGCCTACAAACGGCTTCACACTGCTTCTCTGCTCGGATGGCCTGTACAAAACGCTCCAGGAGGACCGGATGATCGAGGCGTACTCCAAAGACCCGCAAGAGTGGAGCAGGGCTCTAGTTGAGATGACCATTGAAGAGGGGCTTTTCTGCCAGGACAACGTTACAGTCCTCTGTCTGGACGTCGCTGTATCCAACGGGTGGGCTTTTGATCATGCCTGTTTTTTTCAAAGTGCTGAAAAGGAGTGAGGCCCGTGGTCGATCTCAATGAGGAGCATGAGAGCGCCGGCTCTCTCCCGAAAAACGTAGATGATTTGTGCATGGCCTGTTTTTCTCCCTGTCAGAAGGATGAAGATGTATGTCCTGTCTGTGGTTACAGCGAGTCGCAGTCGACGGATGGTGACTGGAATCGGTTAAGGCCGGGAATGATCGTGCATGGCAGGTATGTCGTCGGACGCCCGCTCGGTCAGGGCGGTTTTGGAATCACGTATTTAGGAATGGATCTGCTTCTGAAGACGAAGCTCGCGATAAAGGAGTATTTCCCGACAGGACTAGCCATACGCAACCCTGAGAACCGCTCCGTGATGCGCGCATCCGAAGAGGTTGAGGAGGACTTCCAGAAAGGGATGGAGAAGTTCATCGAAGAGGCCAGGACTTTGGCGCGCTTCGAGGGAAACCCGTGCATTGTCTCCGTGAAGGATTTTTTCGAGGAGAACGGCTCCGCCTATATGGTGATGACTCTTCTAGAGGGGCGCACACTGATGGCTCATATAAAGGAGAGGGGTGGCCGCCTCTCCTTCGGCGAGGCCTTTTCCATTCTGTCACCTCTTATGGACGCGCTCGACGAGGTCCACGCCTCAGGTCTTATCCACAGGGACATCAGTCCAGACAACATATTCCTGACCCGCTTCGGACAGGTGAAGCTGCTTGACTTCGGTGCCTCAAAGACCGCTCTCTCCTTGATACAGCAATGCCAGCACTCCGTTGTTCTAAAAAAAGGCTACAGTCCCCCGGAGCAGTACAGAGGTAGCAGACGGCTGGGTCCTTGGTCCGACGTCTACGGCATGGCGGCAACTCTATACCGGTGCATTGCAGGGATGGTCCCGCCGGATGCTCTCGACAGGATGGAGGAGGATCTGCTATCCTCGCCTATAAGTATAGGCATTTCGATCCCCGGGTATGCGGAGGCCGCTCTGATGCGTGCGCTCTCCCTCCCCTCGGAGGAGCGTCCTCAGAGCATGAGAGAGTTTAAAGAGGGGCTGTTGGGTGATGTCCTCTACTCAAAACCGGTAGCGATAGAGACACCAAGGGGCTCGAAAAAGTCGGATTTTGAACCGGTAGCGAATCAGTCCGCAACGCGACGTAAGGAGAAAAAATCCTCTCGTGCAGGGGGCAGGATCAGGCGTTTGATAACCTGGGTGCTTTTCTTCGGTTCTGTCGTACTGCTTGCCGGGGGGGGATTTATGTTCTTCGCCGCCAGGGACATGCTTAGGAGGGCTGAGGAAGGAGACGCCTCGGCGCAGAGGAGCATGGGGAGGCTATATGAGTTCGGAGGGTTGTTCGGGAGTGAAGAGAAGGCGGCCGAGTGGTATCTGGAGGCGGCAAGGCAGGAGGATCCAGCGGCGCAGTTCGCCCTTGGAAGAATGTACTCAGCCGGTGTGCTTGGTCCAACTGACCCGGTTAAGGGCGCAGACTGGTTTGAGAGGGCCGCAGAGCAGGGGTATCTTCACGCCCAGTTCGCCCTTGGGCAGGCATTTGAGAACGGGCGGGGCAGAGAGCAGGATTACGTCCAGGCGGCAAAATGGTACAGGCGCGCGGCTGAACAGGGCGACGTGCGTTCTCAGTTCAGCCTCGGCAATCTCTCCGAACACGGCCTTGGGGTGAGGTTGAGCGAAACCCAGGCCGCCGACTGGTATCACAGGGCAGGGGAGCAGGGGCACATGGAGGCCCAGCTTATACTTGCCAGGATGTACGAGCAGGGGAGGGGCGTCGACAGAAGCGAGAGCGCAGCGGCGTACTGGTACCGCAAGGCCGCGGTTTCAGGCGCGGCCTCCGCTCAACACGTTTTAGGCGTTATGTACGAGGAGGGGCGAGGAGTGGACCTCGATCTCGCTCAGTCCGTGAAGTGGTTTCGAAAGGCTGCGGAGCAGGGACACCCTGCTGCGCAAGCGAACTTGGGACGAATGTATACCAGCGGCTCGGGAACTGACCGAGACTATTCCAAGGGGGTATACTGGTACAGGAAAGCTGCTGATCAGGGAGATCTGTCCGCCCAGTTCAGTCTCGGTTTCTGTTATGAGTTTGGAAGAGGTGTTCCGAGGGACCTTGTGAAGGCCTCCGAGTGGTACTCACGAGCCGCAGCTGGAGGGTATACACTTGCAACAGTAGCTCTTGAAAGGGTTTTAAGCAGGGAGGATGTCAGGGAGAGATGATCATTACTCTTGGAGCGATTCAGGAGGCTCATCCGTGATAATCGGCATCGGGGTCGATCTGTGCAGCGTTTTGAGGATGGAGAGGGCCGTACGGTCGGAGCGGTTTGTTCAGAGGGTGTTCGCCGCCGACGAGATAGTCTACGCCCTTGGGAAGGCGCGCCCGGCGAGGCACTTCGCGGGCTGTTTCGCCGCAAGAGAGGCATTCTCCAAGGCGTCCGGCATCCCGATGTATACCCTGGCGTTCGGTGGTGGCATATGGCTGGAGCGCACAGGCTCAGCCCCTTTGGTGCGAGTAACTGATTCGATCAGAGCCCTGATGCCCGGTAAGGGGACGGAGAGGATACTGCTTTCTCTTTCGCACGACGGAGATTATGCTGTAGCCGTGGTCATTCTGGAGTCCGTATGATGACCTGCTATGAAGCGCTTCTGCCGGTAAGAACGGATACAATGCACAAGGGTGACAGAGGGGGCGTTCTTATAGTCGGGGGCAGCGAAATCTATAGGGGTGCTCCGATTCTGGCCGCCCGTGGGGCTCTCCGGTCCGGCTGCGGACTTGCCGTAATCTTCTCCGACGAATCCGTCTGCGCTGCTGCTGCTGCCTCTCTCCCCGAGTCTGTATTCCTGAACGGCCTGTTTCACCGCCCGCAAGAAAAAGTCACTGAATTGATGAACGCCTGGGAGTCCCGCATAGATTGCATGGTTCTGGGCCAGGGGCTTGGAAGGTCGGATGAGGCTGGCCTCGTCTTCCAAATGATGATCGAAGCCTGGCGAAAGCCGCTGATAATCGACGGAGACGGGCTATACTGGTTGGCCATGTCCAAAGACAGTACAATAAGACGTGACGGTATCCTGCTAACTCCGCATGAGGGGGAGACCGCACATCTTCTTGGCGTACCTCGTGACTCGGTCTCTCAGGCCAGGGAGGACTCCGCCCGCATGATAGCGTCGATATACGGTACTGTCCTGCTGAAAGGCCGAAGAACTCTGATAGATGATGGATCTATCACTAAGGCTGTGGAAGAGGGGAATCAGGCTCTTGCTGTTCCAGGCTCGGGCGATGTGCTTTCAGGAGCGATCGCGGCATTCTCCGCCTCCGGGCTCTCTCTCTTCGACAGCGCATGCCTTGGGTCCTGCGTCCACGGAAGAGCGGGAAAGATGGTTTTTGATAAGTACGGGGCGGATGGCGGACTCGCTTCCGAGGTGGCCGACGCCATTCCGATGGTATTAAAACGAATGAGGATGGGATAGTTTGAGACGGAGAAAGAGAATTGACTGGGACGAGGAATTAAAACAGACTGAGCGAATACGCTGGAAAGGAGTGCGCTTAAGCATAGCAAGCTTCTGCTTGGCCGCATTCTGGATATTTGGGGTGGGGAGGATGGGCAGGAAGGATATCTCAACCGGCCAATTGGTGCTGGTGCTACTTTTTCTGGGCGCAGCGATGCTCCTGTTTATTTTTATTATGCGCAGAAGACAGCGATAAAGGGGCCGGTTCAGTGCATGAACGAGTATGAAGTCTGTGCAATAAGCTCCTATTCTGAGGAGCAGACAGCTCTCATTGGTGAGATGGTGTCACGCCATGCCTTTTCCGGTTTGGTTTTTCTTCTGGAGGGAGAGCTTGGAGCGGGCAAGACGACGCTGGTGCGGGGTTTTTGCCGTGCCGAGGGGTGTTCAAACGTCCGTAGTCCGTCATTCACTCTGGTGAACCGATACGATTGCAAAGGCAGAACTGTGGTGCACTCGGATTTCTATAGATTGAGCCGCGTCGATCCCGTGGAGCTGGATATTGAAAGCTACATGGATCCCGACTGTGTTCTGTTCATTGAGTGGGCCGACCGCGGACTGCCCTGGGATTTTGATCAGCTCTGGAGAATACGCTTTGACGTATTCACAGATTTGGACGACGTGAGGGTCATCAAGTTTTCTGCGGAAGGGGACAGGGCGAAAAGAGCTCTTGTTCTTCTTTTTTCGGACTTGAAGAGAGAGAAGATGCTATGAAGGATTATATAGTCACCGTCGACTGCTGTTCGCCCTGGACGACCATAGGACTGGCCAGGGACGGTATTGTATGCGGAGAGACAAACGTCGATTCGGGTATGAGACAGTCGGGCATTCTTCCCGGACTTCTGAAAAGCCTGCTTGACTCATTCGATCTGAGGCCGGGAGACGTGGCCTTGTACGGCGTAGTCACCGGCCCGGGCTCATTCACTGGAATTAAGGTCGGTGTCTCCTTCGTGACACATCTCGCCTGGGCCTGTCAGAAAATGGTTGTCCCTCTTTCCTCCCTTGAATGCACTGCCTTTGAAAGGATAGGAAAGAGTGGAGGAATCGCAGCCACAGTTCTTGCCGGAGGCGGTGGGGAGATATATGGAGGGCTTTTCGAATCTGCCGGCACCCATTCTCCCATGGCTAGGCTCCTGCCGGATGGAGCTTACACCCCGAAGGACTTCCTTAAGGCGGTTGACTTGGCCACTGAGGGGCGCGAATCGGATGTCGTCTGGCTGACGGACAGGCCGGAGAGAACGGCCTCTCTTTTCCCGGGCGCCATCAGAGGCTTCGAGAGGGTTATTCCCACAGGATCCGCGGTGGCCGCCTCGGCCGTTTTGAAAAAAGAGTCCGCGGTAATTCCTTCGCTTATTCGGGCTGAGTTCTTTCGTGACCCAGACACGGGGCAGCCGCGTTGAATAAATATCATTGTTATCTCCTTGACTATTATTAGATAAAAAAGAAATAAATATGATTGTGGTTGCAGAGCTTGATAAGTGAAGGTATTCTAATCGAAGGGAAAATAATTATTACCATGTTCTTTACGTCTATCGGATATCGTAGGAGGTGACTTTCTTGCCAAAGAAGCACGAGGTTCTGGTGAATAACTCATGGTGCAAGGGCTGTTCCTTGTGTATCCACATCTGCCCCAAAAAAGTCCTTGAACTTGATGAAATTCGTCAGAAGGCGGTTGTTGCACGACAGGAGGACTGTATCGGTTGCAGACAGTGCGAGAATATCTGTCCCGATCTGGCTATCACTGTAAAGGAGGGTGTAAAGGATGCCTGATGTGGCGTTTTGGCAGGGAAACGAGGCGCTGGCACACGGTGCTCTGGCGGCCGGTTGCCGCTTTTTTGCAGGATACCCGATAACCCCCTCGACTGAGATTGCGGAGATCATGGCGACGGAGCTCCCGAAGTTGAACGGACGGTTCATTCAGATGGAGGACGAAATCGCGGGTATTGCAGCGACCATCGGTGGCTCTATCGCAGGCAAGAAGTCTCTTACCGCAACCTCAGGCCCCGGTTTCTCGCTGAAGCAGGAGAACCTGGGGTTCGCGTACATAGCCGAGATCCCAATAGTTGTTGTTGACGTCATGAGGGGAGGTCCTTCCACCGGACTCCCAACGAAGGCGGCCCAGCAGGATGTCATGCAGGCTCGTTGGGGAACGCACGGTGACCACGGAGTGATCTGCTATGCCCCCTCCTCCGTTCAGGAGTGCTACGATATTGCGATCAAGGCGTTCAATGCTGCCGAGAGATACCGTCAGCCAGTGCTGATAATGAGCGACGAGATCATAGGCCACATGAGAGAAAAGGTTATTCCTCCCAAGATTACACTGAAGGACCTGACGGAGAGGAAACGTCCTGTAGAGATACCCGAGAAGTTCATTCCGTACCTTCCCGATCCTAAGGATGATCTGCCCTGTATGGCCTCCTTCGGCGACGGGTATACCTGGCACATAACAGGCCTTACCCATAACGAGTGGGGCTTCCCCACGAATAACGCCGAAGAGATTGAAAAGATGATGAAGCGTCTGATGCGCAAGATAGACCGCTTCCGCGACGATATAGTTGAGTACGAGACCGTAATGACAGAGGACGCCGAGATCCTTGTCCTTGCCTACGGAAGCGTTGCTCGCACCAGCCTCCGCGCGGTTCACGAGGCTCGTGTCAGGGGGATTAAGGCGGGCTTCTTCCGTCCGATAACCCTGTGGCCCTTCCCTGATAAGGAGCTCGAGAAGCTGGCCAGAAAGGCCAAGACGATAATCGTGCCCGAGTTGAACTGTGGCCAGATGGTCCTCGAAGTGGAGCGCGCGGTTCACGGAAAGGCCAAGGTTGTGGCTCAGAACCTCGTAAATGGCGAGCTGTTCAAGCCCGATGAGATTCTTTCCGTCATTGAGGAGGTGGCCTAGATATGCCCGCCCCTGAAGTTTTTAACTGGCTCAGAACGAGATTTTTCCCGCATATTTGGTGTCCGGGCTGCGGCCACGGCATCATCATGCACTCCCTGCTGAGGGCTCTGGTTAACCTTGAGAAAAACAAGTCCCAGACCGTAATCTCGTCCGGGATCGGGTGCTCCAGCAGAATGGTAGGCTACATCGACGCTTGCACCGTGCATACGACGCACGGGCGTTCACTGGCCTTTGCCACTGGGATTAAGCTGGCGAACCCTGAATTGACCGTGATAGACGTCATGGGAGACGGAGACTGCGCAGCGATCGGCGGCAACCATTTTATTCATGCCTGCAGGCGGAATATCGATATTACAGCCATAGTAATGAACAACAACATCTACGGCATGACCGGAGGACAGATATCCCCGACAACTCCTTCGGGAAGCTGGGCCACAACAAGCCCCTACGGGGCGATCGACCCGTCGTTCGACATCTGCAGGCTGGCTGAGGGAGCGGGCGCGACCTATGTCGCGAGGTCTACAATAGCCAACCCAAAGCAGGCGGAGCAGTTCATCCAGGCCGCTATCACAAACAAGGGCTTCTCCGTCGTCGAGATACTGACTCACTGCCATACACAGTTCGGCAGAAAGAACAACCGAAGGACTCCAATCGACAACGTGAACTTCTTCAAGGCCAATTCAATCTCTCTGGCGAAGGCTAAGGATACGCCGCCCGAGGAGCTTGCGGGCAAAATCGTCGTGGGAGAGTTCGTCAAGAAGAAGATCCCCGAGTACACGGAGCAATATTTGGCCTTAGTTAAAAAAGTAGGGGGGCTGAAAGATGGCAAGTAGATACGAGATTCGCTTCGCCGGCTCCGGCGGACAGGGCGTAATTCTTGCGGCGGTGGTTGCCGGCGAGGCGGCCGCTCTGTTCGAAGAGGGGCTAAGCGTGGTGCAGACCCAGTCCTACGGACCGGAGGCTAGGGGGGGTAAATCGAAGGCGGAGGTAATCATCGCCACCGAGGCGATTGACTACCCAAAGGCCATGAAGCCCAATCTCCAGGTGATCCTTACACAGCAGGCGGCAGAGGAGTACGCTCCGGATACTCTCCCCGGCGGGCGCATCATATACGATGATTTCTTCGTGACCAGCCTCCCGCAGGTTGACGCGAACATCTACTATCTGCCCATAGTACGCACTGCTCGTGAGAAGCTGGGGAACGAGATTGCGACCAACATGGTCGCCCTTGGTGCAGTCGCGAGAGTTCTTGAGCTTGAGCAGATAGTCAGGCCGGAATCAGTGAAGAAGGCCATACTTGCGAAGGTTCCCGAGAAGACAAAGCAGCTGAACTCCCAGGCCTTTGAAGAGGGGTACACCCTTTTTAAAAACAGCATACACCTTTAATCCGCAGAGGAATAAAGAATCAAACTGGGTAAGAACGGCGCGTTCCGTAGAGGAATGGCCGTTCTTTTTTTACCCAGGTCCTGGATTCTCGTGTACAATACCGATGAAAGAGTCGGGGAGGAGAGTCGGATTGGTTGACAAAGGAAAGATAGTGGAAATTAGAACCGACAAGATCAGTAGCGACGGCAGCTCGCTCGCTCGCCTGCCGGATGGGCGGGTGCTCTTCGTGCGGGGAGCCCTGCCACAGGAGACCATCAGGGCGCGGGTCACAAATATAAAGAAAAGCTACGCCACGGCGGTTTGCATGGAGGTGCTGGAGGCGCACGAGTCCAGAAGGGGCGCGTTCTGTCCGGTATTTGACCGTTGCGGTGCCTGTCAGCTTCAACACGCGTCTTATTCGTTTCAACTGGAGCTGAAGCGTTCGATCCTTGAGGACGCGTTTCGCAGGATATACAAGCGCCCTTTCCCACAGATCCCCCCCTGCGTCCCAAGCCCCAATCAGACCTGGTACAGAAACAAGGTTTCACTCCCAGTCAGAGACCGTCGGGGGCGTGTGACCATGGGCTACTATGCTCGAGGAAGCCATGAGGTCGTGCCCATGGAATCCTGTCCGGTAGCGGCAGATCGTATAGATGACCTGTTCTCCGCGACCGCCGAGGTCCTTCCTGCGCTTGGCTTTTCCGTTTACGACGAGCGCGACGGAAAGGGTTTGTTAAGGCACGCGATCTTCCGTCAAGGGATCAATAGCGAGGATGCCCTGGCCTCTCTTGTGATTTCAGCCCCTCTGACACAGAAACAGAAAAGCACCTTGGAGAGAGTGTTAATCCCGGCTTTAAAGCAGTCGGTGCCGACACTCAGGAGCTTTACACTAAACCTGAATCCTAATCCTGGCAACGTAATATTGGGTGCGGAGACGGAGGCCATCCTAGGCGACGGCCTCCTATTGGAAGAGTTACACCCGTTCGTGCTAGAATATGATACAACGTCGTTCTTCCAGGTGAACACGACTCAGGCACGTGCTCTGTTTGAGCATACGACCAACTGTTGCGGATTCAAAGGGAACGAGCTCGTTCTTGAGTTGTTCGGGGGAGTCGGTTCGCTGACATCCTTCCTTGCGGATAGATGCGGCCGCATTACTGTGGTGGAAGAGTGGGGCTCAGCCGTAGAGCTGATGAAGACAAACATGGAGCGCAACGGACTTTTGGGGAAGACTACAATACTGGACGGGGCAGTGGAGAAGGTGGTACCCTCTCTGAATGAGGGCTTTGAAACCGTGGTCCTTGACCCACCGCGAACGGGTTGTAGCCCCGAAGTCATCGAAAAAGTAGCATGCCTCGGGGCTGACAGGATCGTGTACGTCTCATGCAATCCAGCCACCCTAGCGCGAGACGCCGCGTTGCTTGCGAACGGTGGATATGAGATTGAGAGCCTGACATGCTTCGATATGTTTCCTCAGACAGTTCATGTTGAGACGGTGGCGTGTTTCACCCGATTGCGGTAAGCCTAAAGGCTAAAACAGTGAGTGAGGTGTAAGGTGAGCACTTGCCGGAGCAGGTTGGAAATTTATATTCAAATCACCCTTGCCAATGTGTATTCGGGACTTAAGGCCTATGCTACTGTATTGCCAAGGCAGCTGACGGCGGATATAATGCTATCGTCAAAAACAGAGCGCGGACATAGCTCAGCTGGTAGAGCATTAGCTTCCCAAGCTAAGGGTCGCGGGTTCGAATCCCGTTGTCCGCTCCATTTTTTTATGCCCACAATGTTCCCTTATGTTAAGGTCCCCTAGCTCAGTGTTATAATGCGCGAATAGACCATTATTCGCCGGATATGTCTTTGCGTTTGACACAAATTCCGGCAGGTAATAAAATAATTGATATTATATCTTTATCATGTAACCGAAAGTAAACTATTAAGATCTAGAAGTGAGAGGGGGTGTAGTGCATGGCGACGAATTTGGCTGAGGAAATCAAGGAGGTAGAGGCCTCTTCGAAGGAGATAGTTAAAGAAGCCAGAAACGAGGCCGCTCGAATGGTAGCCGACGCTCGGAACGAGGCCGAGCACAGGATAAAAGATGCAAAGCAGAAGGCGTTCAGGCTTTTCAAGGAAAACACAGCTAAGGCAGAGCGTGAAGCGGAGGAAAAAGCTAGAACATCCGTTGAAGCCGGTCGGAAGAAGTCCGAGGATCTTGCTGGTCAGTACGGACGAAAGACAGATGGCACGGCTCAGTGGATTTCGGAAGAGGTGATTTCTCGTTATGGCAGTGGCGGGCATTAAAAAAGCCGAGTTGTTCGTTCATAGGTCGAATCTGGACAACGTGCTCAGCGCACTTCAAAGGACAGGGTCGTATGAGGTTGTCCCGTTCGATGACGACTCTTCATCAGAAGGAACCGCCATGATCCATCCGGATTTGCAGAGGGTGGAAGGCCTTTTAGCCGAGGCCCGGTTTCTTCTCCGTTTTCTTGAGCCCCATTACAACGACAGCGTTTCACCGATGGCTAGGGCTCTTGGTGAGAAAGACAGGCTTTCCCTTCAGGAAGGGAAGGACCTTGAGTCCAAAATCAACATCGTTTCTCTTTCCAACAGCGTTCGCAATCTCGAGCGCCGTCTTATCGAGATCCGCTCCGAGTTGGCTCAGATCGCTTCGACCGAAGCCCTGCTGGCTTCCCTATCATCGTTCCCGTACCCCTTAGAACTTTTGTCCACCGGAACGGAACGCGTCCGGGGCGTCCTTGGAACCATGCCTGTCTCCAAGATACCATCGTGGAGGACGGAGGCAGAGGACATACTCTCGACTATGGGAGAGATCTATACCTCGGTTCCTGACGAGAAGGATCAGGAGGGATGGATCGCCGTCTTCTTCGACGAGTCGCTCAGCGACAGGATTCTGGAGCAGCTGGCCAGGCACTCCTTCAACAGAGTTGATGTTCCTCCAACGCTAAAAAAGACCGTAGGGGAGGAACTCTCCGCCATGAGCGAGAGGAAGGAGCTCCTAGCGGCCGAGGAGGGGCGCATCCTGGAGGAGATCGCGGAGATAGCGTCTCAGCAGGTCGTCAACGTGAGATTGTTGAGCGATTATTGGTCGGTTCTGCGTGACAGGTATCAGGCTCTTTCCTCGAGTGCTTCCACTGAACAGGTGGTTATGCTCAGGGGATGGGTCCCGGAGTCGGCGGTTCCGCGTCTTACTAAGGCTCTCTCCCCGTTCGGAACATCGGTAGAGCTGTTCCTGTTTGACCCAACGCCGGAGGATTCTCCTCCGTCCTGCTTGGTAAATGCCCCATGGTCGTTGCCGTTTGAAAGCCTGACAAGGCTTTACGGAGTGCCAAAATATGGCGAGATAGACCCGACTCCACTGTTCGCACCCTTCTTCTTCATCTTCTTCGGGATGTGTCTTGGCGACGCAGGGTACGGAGTGATCACCGTAGGGATGTTCATGTGGTTTCTCAGAAAGTACAAGAATATGCCGGGTTCCTTCAAAGGATTCTTTCAGCTGTTCGTTCTTTCCGGAATTTCTACAATAATAGTTGGTGCTTTAACGGGAAGCTGGTTTGGCGATATGATCGATGCGTACTCCTTCTTTGCATTTCTCCGCCCGGCGAAGGATTTCATGCTGGTCCTTAACCCGATGGACAATCCGATGAGCTTCCTGGCCATCTCTTTGGCCCTGGGAGTCATTCAGCTCTTCTGCGGGCTTTTCATCGCTTTTTACGACGCATTGAGAAAGAAGGACTACATGGGTGCCTTTGCCGACGTAGGGGGATGGATCATCCTCCTGGTCGGTCTTCTTCTGTGGGGCGGTGTCGCCAGCGGCTTTTTATCCGGTGGTATCACACTGGCCGCCAAGGGGCTTTCTTTCCTTGGAGCGGCTGTACTTGTGGCCACTCAGGGTAGAGCCAAGGAGGGGGTATTCGGAAAGCTGATCTCCGGCGTGCTCAGCCTGTACGATGTCACTTCGTATCTGGGAGACGTGCTAAGCTACAGCCGCCTGTTGGCGCTTGGGCTCGCCACCGGTGCGGTAGGTGTCATCATAAACATGCTTGCCAAGTTGGCAGGGGACATACCGTTTATCGGATGGGCTATCGCCATTCTGTTGATAGTAGGAGGGCATGTATTCAGCCTGGCGGTCAATCTGCTCGGTGCCTTCGTTCACTCCCTTCGCCTTCAGTACGTCGAGTTCTTCAGCAAGTTCTACTCAGGAGGGGGAACGGTCTTCTCTCCGCTTACCTACAAGACCGCTTTCGTCTCGATAGAGAGCGATTTAGAGGAGTGACAGCTTCACGTTCCTAAGGGGGCGTACGGATAGATCTACGTCCCGGTTTACGATTTCCGATTTGAATGAATACGAGAGGAGTGTAATACTTATTATGGAACTTCTTGGTGTCATGTTGGCAATTTTCGGTGCGGCTACAGCGGCTGGTTGGGCCGGAGCGGGTTCGGCAATCGGCGTAGGAATCGCCGGAGAGTCGGGCGCTGGCGTTATGACAGAGGACCCTGGTAAGTTCGGCCTCGTGCTTCTGCTTCAGGCCCTTCCTGGAACACAGGGTATTTACGGGCTTCTCATCGCCTTCTTTGCAATCCTGAAAGTTGGATTGCTTGGTGGTGAGCCCGTGGATGTCAACGTGTGGCAGGGGCTCGGTATATTTTTTGCATGCCTTCCAGTAGCAATTGGAGGTTATTTCTCTGCAATAGCTCAGGGAAAGACCTCGGCAGCTAGCATTCAGATGATCGCAAAGAGACCTGAGGAGACCGGAAAGGCCGTTATTCTTCCCGCG
>JBAYOX010000016.1:0-14570 GCA_041678025.1 Aminobacteriaceae bacterium | reverse complement strand
GCCGGAGGAGTACCGTGATCTCCTGGTGCGGGTGGCCGGGTACAGCACCCAGTTCGTGAACCTCTCGCGCGAGATGCAGGAGGCGATCATCGCAAGGACGGAACATGCGGTCATCTGAGCTTTCCACCGAGGAGAAGAGGATCTGCGTCTCCCGGGTTCAGCACTTCTGCGTCAACGACGGGGAGGGCATCCGGAGCGTCGTCTTTCTCTCCGGGTGCCCCCTCCGGTGCCGATGGTGCTGCAACCCGGAGACCTGGACCGCTGAGCCCGGGAGCGGGCGGCTGCCCGGCGGGAAGGAGGAGGCCTTCGGGCGACCCATGACAGTAGCCGAGGTGATGAGGGAGATTTCACGCCACATGCTCTTCTACCGGGAGTCGGGTGGCGGAGTCACCTGGTCGGGAGGCGAGCCCTTCTTCCTCCCGTGCAACCTGCGGGCTCTCGTGCAGGCATGCGCCGACGGCGGCATCTCGCAGGTCGTAGAGACCTCCTGTCGATTCGACTGGGATGAATGCGCGGACATCGTCGACCTGATCGACCTCGTCTTCGCCGACATCAAGCACATGGACAGCGCCGTTCACGAGCGCTTCACCGGGACGGGCAACGAGCGTATCCTGGCCAACCTGGAGCGGCTCGGAGGAACGAGCGTCGACACGGTGATCCGTGTTCCGCTGATATCCGGCGTGAACGACGACGACCGGAACATTGCCTCGACGGCCCGGTTCGTGCGGGAGCACTTCCGCCGACCGAAGATGGAGCTGCTGCCATATCACGACTTCGGACGGACAAAGTACCAGATGCTGGGCATGATGGAGTATTGGACCGAGTTCGAGGCACCGTCGAAGGAGCGGGTCGACCTCGTCAAGGAGCTGATCCGCTCCGAGGGGGTGGAGACTGTCAGCTACAGGTAGATAAAGAGCCTTTGTGCGCGTTGGCCCATCTCCGCGCCAGCCGCATTGCGTCGAGAAACATCTCCGGGGAAGCCCGACCAGGTCTCGAGGCGCACGTGCCTCGCCTTGCGGGCCATTCTCTCGACCCTGCCGCGCCGCTCGAATAACAGCTATGAGAAGACATGTGGATATCGGGGAATAAGGAGAAGCTTACGCGAGTCCGATATATAATAGAGTAACGTCAAAAATTCGCGAAAGAGGGGGATGCTGATGAAAGTTGATCGCACGGGCGCGAGCCTTCCGTTTGCCGTTCCTCCCCTCGAGGATATAGTCGAGGAGAAGGCGGAGGAGCAGAAGGAGAAGGCGCAGAAAAAGGTTGAGAAGGCCAGAAGAGAGGTCGAGAGAGAGCGCCTCGAGATAATGGACAGGCACCACGAGGTTGTGAAAAAATCCGCCGAGACATACGAGAAGCAGGTCAAGAAGAAGATGCTTGAGAAGCAGATCGAGGACCGGCGGCTAAAGCAGAGGGAGTTTCTGAAAGAGAGGAACGAGGAGGCGGAGAGACAGCGCGAGGAGACACGCCGGAGCGAGAAATAAACTCTAAACAGGAAATAAACTCTAAAAACGGAGGGTAGGATGGGAACGGTGATCGTAAAAAATGGTAGGTTGTTGAAGCTACCCACGCCCCTTCCCATAGAGGAGCTCTTTGAGGATATTGTCAGCGCGGGTAACTTTCGCGTCGAGAGGATTGTCTCCACAGGGCAGGTCTCTCCGCCCGGCTTCTGGTACGAACAGGAGGAGGACGAGTGGGTTGCGCTGATTCAGGGGGAGGCGGCCATTGAGTTCGAGGACGGTGCTTTCCTTGAGCTTGAAGCGGGCGATTGGGTATATGTGCCCGCTTGCCTCCGACACAGGGTTGCGTCGACCAGCGTCAACCCACCCTGTATATGGATAGCTGTCTTTGGACAACCTGCTTAACCGGTAGTACTGGTTTTCTGCGCTGTGAGAACATTGGTAACGCCCCGTCACAAAACTCCGGCGGTCTGAAGAAAAACTAGTTCGATTTCCCCCCCAATGTCGGTTTTAGTCCTTCGCGAGAAATATATTCTGCATGGTGTATGATATGATTGTGTTCAGCACATAGAATGTTATTGAGGAGTGGGATATTATTCATGTCAACAAAAGCGTCAAGCCTTTTACGTCCCGAGAGCTCAGGGTTCAAACTCTCCCTTCTATCCGCGGGGCATTTTATGAACGACCTGTATGCCTCCTTCCTGCCGACCTTCATACCCACTCTGATCAAGAACCTGGGCATCACCATGACCCAGGCGGGTTTTTTCAGCACCTTTCTCGGCATAATCCACGTAATAGTGCAGCCGGTGATCGGCTACCTGTCGGATAGATCATCAAACCCTTGGCTTATAATCTGGGGCCCGGTGATGACCTGTCTGGGCGCATCGATGATCCCCCTTTCTCCGTCGTACGGGCTGGCCCTATTCTTTGTCGGTGTCTGGGCGCTAGGGAGCGCGATGTTTCACCCTCAGGGGCATGGAGGAGTGGGGCACGTTGTTTCCAGAGAGAAGCTCACCGTCTCCCTGGCTCTATTCGCCGTGGCGGGGACCGCCGGAAGCACGGTTAGCCCCCTGTTTGCGGTTGTCCTGGTCAACACAGTTGGGTACCGGCTCATGCCGATAGTGGCTCTTGTCCCGGTGGTCGTTCTGGGGCTGTTCATCTGGAGGACGATGCCCGCTATATCCGATGAGAGCGGGGACGCAATAGCTCCGCAAAAAGGGCTTCTAGAGACGATGAAGTCGGTTTTCGCGGTCATATACCCGGTCTTTGCCATTTCAACCGTGCGTGACACCGCAAGCCAGGGGGTTCGCATGTTCCTGCCCATTAGAATAGTTGCGGAGGGCGGGGACATCGGACTTGTCGGTCTGGTTCTGTTCTTGATGATGCTGTCGAACACCATTGCGATGGTCATAATCGGCAGAGTGGCCGACAGGTGGGGAAAGAGGCGAGTGCTGTTGCTGGCGATACTGGTGACACCTATCTTCCTGCTCGCCGGTCTGCTTTCGAAGGGGTGGGTCGGCATCATGTTCTTCCTGCTTGGCACAGTCGCTGTCAACTCTACGATGCCGATTACCGCCGCCATCGGTCAGGAGATGACGCCCAACTCGCGCGGTATGGCCAGCTCGATCGTGATGGGACTCTCCTGGGGTTTCGGCAACATGATGATGGCGCCTCTGGGCAAGATAGGAGACCTCTTTGGGATACAGGCCACTTTTGCCGTCGTGGCCCTGCTTCCGTTGATAGCGCTGCCCTTCTTCTTCACCAGGCGCTTTCGCGAGTCGGTTTAAGCGGCGTAATACTGTAGGCACGGGTTTTTCATGACCCGTGCCGTACATTTGTGTCTTTTACCCTTTTAAGGAACGTGAAGGTAGTGTAAAATACTCCCGCTGATATTACGAGACCGTCACCATCGGAGAACGGATGGTTTCGGAGATCACAAATTCTGAAATGGAGGGGTTTTCAATGACGCAGCAGGAGACAATCGATAAGGGGCTTGCGGAGCAGAAGACTTTTGAAAAAAGAATTCGCCCTGCATGGAGAGGGTTCCTGATATGGTGGCTCGTGGCGGCGGCGCTGGCCGCGCTTGCGATCTATGCAAGCTCCGGCCACCACGTCCCCTGGTGGACTATAGGCGTTTCCCTGATACCTGTACTATATATTATACTACAGCGCAGTTCAGTAGAGTTCATAATAAAACACGACGAGGTCACCCTTGAGAAGGGGCTTCTGGCGAAGGCCTCCGTGGAGATTGGAATGCCGCAGATCCGCTCCATCGAGGTCCGCCAGACCGTCTTTCAGAGGATGATGGGCGTCGGGGATCTTCTGGTCGCATCGTCGGGAACGAGCGCCTACGAGATTATAGTGCCGGGCGTCGAGGAGCCGAAGGAGAATCGCGACCTGATTCAGGGCTTCCAGAGAGGTACGGTAAACAGCGAGACCGCGTGACGGACGAAGGGGGGGGGACCCCCCTTTTTTGTTCAACCCGGAGTCTTTGTCCGCGCCAAGCGACGTTTCTCGCGGGGAAGACCCTTTGGTTCTATAGAAACGGCATCCCCCTCGAACAGTGATGCTATCCCGCCAGAAGAGGCCTTGTCCTGTTCGCATAAATCCCTGCACCTGGTCAGACACCTGCTCCGGTTGTCGTCCGGCTCCGTGTAGGCGCACAGCACCCCCTCGTAGTTGCGCAGTATGGTCCTCCTGTCGGACTGCGAGACGACGTAGTTCGGCATCACCGGGATCTTGCCGCCTCCCCCCGGAGCGTCAACCACGAATGTCGGGACTGCCAACCCAGACGTATGCCCGCGCAGGTACTCCATTATCTCTAGTCCCTTGCCTACCGATGTCCTGAAGTGCTCGATCCCTCGTGACAGGTCGCACTGGTAGATGTAGTATGGTCGTACTCGCATCTTCAGCAACTTCCGGTTCAGATCGCGAAAGATATAGGGGCAGTCGTTTACTCCTCTCAGGAGCACCGACTGGTTCCCAAGTGGTATCCCGGCGTCCGCCAGACGCGAGCACGCTTGCGCCGCCTCTGGCGTAAGCTCGGCGGGGTGGTTGAAATGAAGGTTTATCCACAGGGGGTGATGCTTTCTCAACATGGAGCAGAGCGAATCCGTTATCCTCATAGGTAAAACGGCGGGTGTACGCGTACCGATTCTGATTATCTCGACGGTGGGTATCGCCCTTATCATCGAGAGTATCTCGTCAAGCGCCTCGTCGCAGAGGGTGAATGGGTCGCCTCCTGTCACAAGGACGTCCCTTATCTCCGGTGTGCGCGCTATGTAGTCGACGCACGCCCTGATCTGATCGGGTGAGCGGGGTGTGTCCGTCTGTCCTGCAAAACGTCTCCTGGTGCAGTGGCGGCAGTACATGCCGCACTGGTCGGTTACCAATATTATGCACCTGTCCGGGTACCTGTGGGTCAGCCCCGGGGCAGGGGAGTCAATGTCCTCGTGCAACGGGTCGAGGAGGTCGGTTGAGGCGATAAGGGTCTCCTCGAGAGTGGGAACGGCCTGTTTCCTGATCGGGCATCCGGGGTCGTCCGGGTCGATAAGGGACGCGTAGTAAGGTGTTATGGCCATGCGCAGAGAGTTCAGGCTCTTTCGAAGTGTGGCCGCTTCACCGCGCGACAGTGTGAGAAATCGCGCCAGCTCGTCCGCAGTCGTTATCCTGGTCTGCATCTGCCATCTCCAGTCGTTCCAGCGCTTCTCGCCTACAGCTATGCGAAGCTCGGCAAGGCTGTTAGTTCTGCCCGGCGAAAGAAGAGCGGAGGTTGACGGCGGAGGTTGCGTCTCTTCCATCGAGGAATCAGACTTGCAAGCTAAGCTAGCGCGTTTTTGAGATTTTTTTGCAGTAGATGACAAGGTCGTCGCCCTCCGTATAAAAGTCGTGAATCCGTCCGCACTCCTCATACTTCTCGGCGAGATAGAAGGCGCGCTGACCGAGATAGTCGTCCCTCCCTGCTGTCTCGACCCTGATGACCGCGTCTTCCGACTGCTCGAGAAGCGCGGAGCACATTCTTCTCTCCAGTCTCCCGCCGATGCCCTCTCTCTGGTGGTTGGATGCGACGGCTATCCAGTAAAGGTCGTAGGTGCACCTGGTCATTGGAGTGGGCCCGTACAGCAGAAATCCGGCGACCTCCCCCCCGGTCTCTTCTGTGAGAAGGATATAATCGCGTCCCGGATGAAGAGACCATTGGATCAGCACATCTTCAAGCACGTCTAGCTCGCCGGGGGCGAAAGCACCGGTGGACGATGCCGCTTTAAGGCACTTCTCAGCCAGTTCGTTTGTCATTGTATCCCTCCTTCAAGCGCGAGTTCGATAAGAGTGGTGACGACCTGCTCGTCCGGTAGGCCGCTCTCGCGGCACTGTCGAAAGAATCCCCCGTCTGGCGAAGCGTCGGGGTTTGGGTTGACGTCGATGATATAAAGCTCTCCGTTTCTCTCTCTCACGTCCACACGAAAATACCCTCTGCATTCAAGGGCGTGCCCCGCAGCGTCCGCCAGCAAGGCCACCCTCTCTGCTACCTCTCCCCGAGCTCTTTGAGGTATCAGAGAGAAGAGAGGGGAGCGCGGGTTCCACTTGGAGTCGTAGTCGAGGTAGTTCGCGCCAGTCGTGTTCGCATAGTCGATACAGGACACGCCGATCACCCTGTACGGCCCGTTCCCGACGCAGGAGACGGAGTATTCCATGCCCGGGATGAACTCCTCGACCCGCAAACCCTTAGGAAACAGCGAGAGCTTTGCCGATACCACGTCCATTAGGTCGGCATCGTCTGTGACCAGTGAAGAGGAGTCTATACCGACGCTTCCGTCCTCCATCAGAGGCTTTACGAAAAGGGGGAGCCGTAGCTGCGCAAGAAGCGATGGGTCGAAACCGGGGAAAATGGCCAGACCCTCAGGTACGGGAATTCCCGCGCCCTTCAGGACGCGTGCGCACTCATCCTTGGACAGACATGTCCTGAGTACGCCGGATGGGTTACCAGTGCAGGGTATGCGTAGCTCCTCGACAAGGGAGCGAAACTCGTGTTCGGCCTCGCTGTAATCGGAGAACCCCTCGAAGATGTTGAACACGCAGTGTGCCCCCGACGAGCCGATAACCCCGGCTACTGTCCCCGGAGTGCGCATGTCGTCGAGGGTCACGTCGAATGTCGCAGGGATATGTCCGCAGGAAAGAAGGAGCTTAGAGACGAAATCACGGCTCCTCAGTGCATCTGCTACGTCCGTCCTGGATGATCGCTCAATCGCCGCTGGAAGGAGCACCGTCAGGGGAGCGTTGTGAGGCGTACTAAACAGCGTGCCCGCCAAGTCTCCACCCTCTTGCCGTGTCAGGAAGCATCAGGCCGTTTCGCGAGAAGGCCGCCCGCAGAATCGAAAGCACCAGCATGCGATAGTCGCCGCCGGACAGACGGTACAGGATGGGGAGGTCGCTGTACTCGGGCGAAAGCCCCGGGAGGGGATTGACATCTATGATCCTCGGCGTGCCGTTGTCATCCAGCCGGAAGTCGATCCGGGCCGCATCGCGCAGCTCAAGTGCTCTGAATGCCCCAAGGGCCGTCCATGCCGCGAGGTTCCGCACCGACGCAGGGATTGAGTCGGGGCCCTCGTAGCGAACTTGGTTAAGATAGTCTCTTTTAACTTCGAGGGAGTAAAGAAAAACATCCGAAGGCTCGGTAGGCACGATGCGCATCATGCCGATCACGGAGGGGCGCCTGTTGCCGACTATGCCTACCGTGATCTCGTCTCCGGGGAGGTACTCCTCCGCTACAGCGGGCTGTCCGTATCCGACCCAAACTCTACGGACAAGTGTCTCTGCCTCACGGGTGTTGTGGGCCAGCGAGTCCTTGAAAATGCCCTTGGACGACCCCTCGTACCTCGGCTTCACTACCAGCCGCCTGTGTCGTGAGAATAGGTGCGGGAGCATGGAGAGGTCCTTCTCATCTTTGAAACATACGCAGTGAGGCACCGAGATGCCCTCAGCTCGAAGGGCGCGGTTGGTAAGTAGCTTGTCCAGGGCGATCGCCATCGACACCGAGTCCGACCCCCAGAACGGTATGCCCAGGCTCTCCAGAAAGCAGGGGATCTGCGCCTCACGTCCCCTGTTAGTTCCGCACCCCTCTGCGATGTTCGCCACGAAACCCGGCTTTTGACTGGCAAGGCGCGCAGTGAACGAGTCGTCCTGCTCGCACAGAGCGACATCGAAGCCGAAGCCCGCGATACTATCCGCTACGGCCTCCACGGTGCTGATTGGATCGTACTCCTCGTATTTATCGTCGGGCTCTCCCGGAGATGACAGAGGCTTCAGGTTGTAGACGACTGAAATGCTTGTGACAGGGTGCAGAGGTACGTCGGGCTCGTGCCCGAACTCTTCGCTCATGAAATTAACCCTCCCGAAAGACAGTTGAGAAATGACCCGATCGAACGCCGGGTCAGTGCGGTTTCCAAACTTCCTCGCTCTGTTTCAGCACAAGGTAACCGCCATGCCTCACTCCTTCTGAAGGGCTGTGTTCCCGGTTGACTGACCGGGCATTTCAAGGCGGATTATAGACCTTTTTAGGGGAAATACAAGTGGGGAAGGGGGGATAAAGAGAGGGCTTTTTCAAGCCCTCCCATAATCGGAAAAATGCTGAATCAGACTATCTGAACGACTGCCTCCGGGGTAATCACCCTGAATGTGAACGACTCCGCCAGGAAGAGGCGGACCCTGTCCCCGCTCCTCTCCTCGAAGCCGAGTGAGAAGTCCTGCCCCAGGACGAGCTCAAGGTCTCCGCCACGGGTGGAGACGACGTACGAGTCGTCCTGCGTGGACAGAATTACCTGGTCCACCAGGTTGGTCACATGCTTGGATGTCGGGTAGCCGGGGGCGCCCCCATAGATGATCCTCCACAGAGCGGGCGAGGCGACGAAGGCGTAGGGGCCCTCGACGGCCTTTTCTCTGAGGGTGAACACCGCCTCGGAGATCGCGTTGACGACGCCTCGGGGGTCTTCGCTTTGAAGGGCTGATGTGCTTCCTCTGGCGGAGGAGAGCCCCTCTATGCCTGCGGCTGAGAGCCCGCTGTACACGGCCTTCTCCTCGAACAGCGCTATCTCCCTTGCCGCCAGATCCAGGGCGGAGAGATCCGGGTCCTTCGCGCCCCTGCTGATGTTGTCCAGCTCCCATATATCGAGTTCAAAGACCGCCCTGCTCTCAACGAGCGGCAGCACCCTGTTCACACCAAACTGAACCGCCTTTGACGGGCAGCAGCTGTCAATATCAAGCCGTCCGGTGGGGTGCGAGCTGTATGTCCACCCCTTAGGGCCCTCGACGTCTACGAACTTCCTGGCCGAGAGGTTAGCTGCCAGCACCTTTCTCGCCTGTTCGTCAAGCTCGTCCCAGGCTTCACTGGTGATAAGCGACGCGCTTCTTCTTAGAATATCCATATCCAGAGTTACCTCCTTTGCCTGTGCTACTTGAGGCTTCCTATGCCGAGCCCCGACGGAGAGGAAGATGCCGTCTGAGAACCGCCGTTTGACGTAGCTCCCGTCTCCACCTCCAGAAGCGGCGCCGTCGTGAACAGGTAGGTCCTCAGCTCCTCATCCCATTTGTCCATGTTGCGACGCAGCCATTCGACGAGCATCGCGGCGTGCTCGATCTCCTCGTCGCGGTTGTGGGCGAGCAGGGCTTTGAGCTCCTCGTCGGGAGTTGTGGCGACCCGCTGGTTATAGTAGTTTACTGCCTCGACTTCCTCCATAAGGCTTTTGAGGGCCTTTGCCTGGTCGGCTGTTTTTTGATCAAGCTTGTCCTCTGGTTCGATGAACTGCATGGTATCTCTCCTTTCTTGTTGCGAAGTGAAACTTATTCCTATATGAATAAATATAGCCTATCTTTCAAGCACGGTCAACTATGGTCAAACGGGTCGTTGCCCGTGCTGTGATAACATTTGCCCTGTATCACTTGTCATCATGTGTAATGAAGGCTGGTCTAACGGAAGGGAGAAAGATTCAGAAATTATGGAAGAAAAAGACAGTAATGTGCCTCTGTCGGTTGACATCAAGCGTCTTCTAAACTCAGTAAAACAGGGGGAGACGGTCTCATTCGGAGAATTAGCGACTGCGGCGGCCGACCGCGGATTTGGCATTCTGCTTGTGCTCTTTTCGCTGCCGAGCGCGCTCCCATTCCCCGCACCGGGTATAAGCACGCCCTTCGGGATGGTTCTGTTCATCCTTTCAGCCCAGATGCTGATGGGAAGTGACAAACCGTGGATTCCCCTCTGGGCCTCAGAAAAAGTGATCAAGAGGCAGACCGCGGAGAAGATGATCTCCTGCGCAGCCTCCTTCTTCTCCTTTGTGGAGCGCTTCTTCCGTCCTCGACTGCTCTTCTTCTCCGGCAAAGGAGGAGGGATGTTCTGCTCTATGCTTCTGATGCTGATGAGCGGCCTCATGATCCTTCCCATACCCCTGACCAACACGCTGCCCGCCATAGTGATCTTCTGCACAGGAGTGGCGCTGACGGAGAGGGACGGGCTTGCCCTGATCGCGGCCGTGTGTTTCGGCCTGCTGGCGACGGCCGCCTATGCACTGGCGGTCTGGGTCATCGTCCGCTTCGGGGCGCAGGGCCTTTCGGAGGCGAAAGAGATAATACTCGGGTGGTTTTTCTGATATAATTCTACTTTGCTTCAATGCGGATTTGCTTCAATGCGCGCGAAGGGTGATCGTGTATGTCAATAAGACGGAAGATGCTGGTGTTGTTCTCAGGCTTTCTGCTGGTCTCACTTACATTGACGTTCTTCAGCTCACGTCTGACGGGTAATAATCTGCGGTCTCAGGTGGAGGAGACAGGAGTGGCGCTGGTGGAAGAGATATCCAGCTCCATTGATGAGTATTTTTCAAAACTGCTCTCCCTGACCGCCTCTCTCGGCGTATCCCTGTCGGCGATTGAACCGAAGAGCAGGCAAGAGTACATCGACCTGTTCTCCCTCTACCTGGAGGCGGCACAGACCCACGGAGTGCAGACGGTCTTCATGGGCTTCGAGTCCAAGGAGTTTGTGGACTCGACCGGCTGGAAGCCTCCGGAGGGGTACGATCCTCGTCCCCGCTCCTGGTACAGGGAGGCTCTGGAGAACGATAGTGTAACGGTAACGTCCCCCTACGTCGATCTCATCACGGGAAAGCTTATCGTCAGCATCACTGTACCGATCAGGACCGGCAACGGTTCGGTATTAGGCGTGGCGGGCCTTGACGTGAGCCTGGAACACGTGCGTGAAAAGTTGCTCTCCAGGCGTCTATACGGAAGTGGTTTCCCGTTTCTGGTTGAGAGGGGTGGCGGCGGTTTCCTCGCGTCTTCCTTTGACGAATGGGGCCTGACCGAGAGCGTTACGCGTCGCTCGGAGGCAGTCCCGGCGGAGCTTGCCGATGTTGGAGAGAGCATCCTGTCGCCGAAGTCCGGCCTTTTGAGGCTCAATTTCAGAGGCGAGAGGATGATCCTCTTTCACTCTCCGGCCGGGGGTTATTTCGTCTTTGCCCTGCTCTTTCCCGAGAGCGTACTCGACGGGTTCATCCGCGAGGTCTCCTCTCTTCATATACTTGGAGGGCTGGCGATAATTCTGTTTGCCCTGGCGATGCTGTTGCCGCTTGCCAGGGAGATAGGGCGCTCCTTCTCCCGCCTTTCTACCACCGTTGACAGGATTACATTAAAACTATCCAGCAACAGAGACCTCTCGGAGACCGCCTGCAACATACAGATGCTCGCCGAAGAGGTAGGGGAGTCGCTGGAAAAGGCCTCTCTCGATGAGTTCAGGAGATTCCTCGAGAGCATGGAGAACGCTCTCCTGACGATAGGTAGACAGGGAGAGGAGATCGCGGCCCTAACGGAACAGGCAATAGCCATCCAGGACAACCTCACGGAGGCGAACAGAGAGCTTAACCGCAGACAGGTGATCTGGAAGAACACGCTAGAGGTCATGGAGATGATAACCACGTCCGGGGAGACCTCAAAAAGCCTTCAGCACATAGCGGAGAGCATCAGGCAGAGCTCCGGTGCCTTCGGAGGAATGATACGCAGGCGCGAGGGCGATTCCCTTAGGATAGCGGCATTCGCAGGATATGGTGACGGTCCTTTGATCGACGACTTGGGCAGGCCGTATCACAACGGCTACGTGGAAAAGGCGTATAAAGAGGGGGTCCCGATATGGACCGAAAACGTCTCCTTAAACGAGGACTACATTCCGATTCATCCGGACGTGGTCAGCGTTGTAGAGATTCCACTGCGGCACAGCGGAAGAATTAACGGTGTCCTCGAGGTGGCTTTCGACAGGGAGATCACCTGGAGCAACGAGTTCCTTGAGACCCTTCTCCCAGTGGCCACGGCAGTAGGCAGCCTCATCGAGGTCGAAAGCGCTCACCTTGAGATAAAGGACTCCTACCGTTTCCTGGTTCGCAAGCTTCAGTCTGTGACCGAACTATATCACCTGGAGACCGCTGACCATATGGACAGGATAGGGGCGTACTCCCGGCTGGCGGCGCGCTACCTCGGAAGAACCCAGGAGGAGCAGGATGACATCGAGGTATTCTCCCGTCTTCACGACATAGGGAAGCTTCGCATCCCCATCTCTATCCTTGCAAAGCCGGGTACTCTGTCCGATGAGGAGATGGAAGCGGTGCACACTCACCCCCTATGGGGGGCGGAGTTGATCGGTGGGGCCTCATGGCTGGATATGGCGAGGAATATCTGTCTGACTCATCATGAGAAGTGGGATGGAAGCGGCTACCCGCTGGGGCTCGTGGGCGACGATATCCCCTGGGAGGGGCAGGTCGTCGCCCTTGCCGATGTTTACGACGCTCTTCGCTCGCACCGCGTGTACAAGGATGCCATGCAACACGAAGAGGCCGTCGAGGTCATTCTCGAGGGGGATGGAAGGACCGTGCCCGAGCACTTCAGCCCTCAGATACTGCAATTCTTCCGAGAACATCACGAGGAGATGAACGAGCTCTTCATAATGTACTCAAAACTTACTTCCAGGTGAAGGACGATTCTCCCAGCTGTCGACCTTGCGCTACTCGCGAAAGATCGAGCTTATTCTCTTGTAGAGCTTGAAGGTAAGAAGTGAGACAACCCCGCCCTTCAGGATGTTGAACGGAATAACTCCGTATATGACAAGGGAGAGCTTGTCATGTATCGCTGGGATGACTGCCGATGACATTGATATGATCTTCTCAAGGGGTATCAGGTGCGAGTAGAAGGGCAGCAGTATGAAATAGTTGGCGAATGCGGCTGTTATTGTCGTGCAGGCCGTTCCAGCCAGCAATCCTGTCAGCGCGCCCTTTTTTGTCCTATTAGCCCTGTAGATAAGCCCGGCGGGGATCACCAGAGCCGATCCCATCAGGAAGTTTGCGAACTCTCCTATGCCTGCGGAGGAGGTAGTCAGCATGTGTATCAGGTTTTTGACCAATTCGCAGAGTACCCCGGTGACCGGCCCGTAGGAGAAGGCGGCAATCAGCGGCGGCAGGTCTGAGAGGTCGAACTTGAGGAACCTCGGGAATATTGGCAGCGCGGTGTCAAGGTACATCAGAACCGTCGCCAGCGCAGAGAGAAGGGCTGTCCAGACGAGCCTGCGAGCGTTGAAACGTGATACGGCTTCCATACTATATCAAGTCCTTTCAAAAAAATATGCCCCGAACATCGCGTCCGGGGCGTCTTCGCGGCCTCTTCATCTTCTATCATCCTGACTTGGACGCCCCCAACAGGAGCGCACCTAACAGTCGGCTCCGGATTCTCACCGGATCTGCCTATCGGCTCGCGGGCTTGTGGCCGTCTACACGACCCATCACCGCCGGTGGGGAGTTTCACCCCGCCCCGAAGATGTTACGCACCATTATAGACCACTTTTCAAGAAAAATCTATTGACAGACCTTATCCGTACTCATATAATCCCATAAAAATCCGTGCTGAATGGGCTCGTTCCTTCGCGGGGCGTGCCCTCTTCATCTTTGAAAGGGGATGCGTTTATTGAAGATTGCCGTTGTGGGTGCCACTGGCGAAGTGGGGCGTACGATGATCAAGGTCCTTCAGGAGCGCGATGTCAGGCCGCAGGAGATAGACTTTTACGCCTCGGCGAGAAGCGCTGGCTCATCGGTGGAGTTTAAAGGAGCAATTCACCAGGTTAAGGAGCTTGATAAACGCGCAATGACACTCGGCTACGACTACCTTCTCTTCTCGGCCGGAGGCGCTGTCTCGCGCGAGTACGCGCCTCTTGCAGCGGATGCTGGCGCAGTGGTCATAGACAATTCATCCGCATTCAGGATGGAAGCTGCGATACCGCTCGTTGTCCCCGAGATAAACGGCGATCTTCTCAAGGGGTACAGGAGCGGGATAGTCGCGAACCCTAACTGCTCGACGATACAGATGGTCCTAGCGCTTTATCGCGTGCACGAGCGCTTCGGGATAAAGACTATTGTGGTCAGCACGTATCAGGCCGTGTCAGGTGCGGGAAAAAGCGGCATGGACGAGCTGAAAGAGCAGATGGAGGGGCGTGTCTCCCCGAAGAAGTTCATCAAGCAGATCCATCTCAACGTGGTACCTCAGATAGGATCGCTCTTGGAGAACGGCTTCACCGATGAGGAGATGAAGATGGTGGATGAGACCAGGAAGATACTCCGCGACCCGGAAATATCGATCTGGCCCACGGCGATACGGGTGCCCGTGTACTATGGACACTCGGAGTCGATCTTTGTCGAGACACGAAACCCGTTCGACATGAGCTCTCTGAGGAGTGCCCTTGACGCGTCCGAGGGCGTTGCGAGCTCGGACGGAATGGTGTCTCCCGTGGAGATAGCAGGCGGCGACGATGTTCACGTCTGCCGGCTCAGGTCGTTCGACGAAAGGCGCTTCCTCATATGGAATGTCGCGGACAACATCCGCACGGGCGCGGCGACGAACGCTGTCCGCATCCTGCAGAAACACCGCGAACTGAACCGGGCCGGATAATAGTCGGGTTCTGGCCGCTGGTCCCGAATATACCTCGCGCCCGAACGATTTATCGGTTCGGGCGCGAGGTATATGTTCGGACTGCACAAATTCCATTTATCAGCGCTTGGAGAGTGTGATGAACAGCAGTCTGGAATTCTCTCCGTGTCT
>JBAYOX010000015.1:0-15653 GCA_041678025.1 Aminobacteriaceae bacterium | reverse complement strand
GCCGTCGATATGCACCCATGAGCCCTGAGGGCTCTCCAGCGTGCGGATAGTGCCGTAGAACCCGCCGCGTTTCATCTCCTCCAGCTCGGCAGCGAGATAGTCCATCGGAACCGCCATTAAGGATCACTCCTTTATAAGTTGTTGATATGTATAAAGTATGCGTAAGGCTTGATGCTGCTGTCAATGAAGTATAATTTGATGGACCTTCTTATAGTATCAGGCTAAAAAATATATTTTCTCAGGGAGGAATGACCGATGGGCGAAGATATAACCCTTGAATCCCTCGCGGCGCGCCACGCGGGGGACAGCTCCGCCCCCCACTACATCGCGGGCGTGCTTAGGGAGGCCATCTACCGAGGGCTTCTGCCGGAGGGAAAGCCGCTGCACCAGGCTCAGCTCGCCCTTAAGTTGGGAGTAAGCCCCATTCCCCTGCGCGAGGCCCTGCGCCTGCTGGAGACCGAGGGGCTGATAGCCTTCCAGGGCTACCGAGGGGCCCTGGTCACCGAGCTGTCGGTCGAGGAGGCACGCGAACTGTACGAGATGATCTCAGCGCTCGAGACCAGCCTGATGAGGATCGCCTTCCCGCGGATCACAAGGCGCACGGTCGAGGACGCGGCCAAAGTGCTGGATCGGATGGAGCGCGAGTGCGACTGCATCAAGTGGCGCGACCTGAACCAGATGTTTCACAACCTGTTCTACGAGCCCGCCGACCGCCCTCTGACGCTCGACACTCTTGCTCGCCTTAGACAGAAGACCGACCGCAACATCCGCATTCACCTGGTATCCATGAAGGAGGAGTCCCAGCGACAGCACCGCAAGATCCTTGAGGCAGTAAGCGCCAAAGAGCTGGACACCGCTATCGATGCCCTTGCGGCTCATCTGGCCTACACGTCGAACGACCTTCAGTCGTGCATGAGAAGGAGATAGGGAAGGCAGGCCCCTCCGGCGCTTCGCGCTGTTCGGGACGACACAAGCAGACGGCCGCGATGTCGATCGTTAGGCGGCATGCTCCTGGCCGCCTAACGACAGCGCCGTTCGATACAATACCTCCGTGCCGTTTTAAATATCCTCTCTGTCAAGTTCGCAATCTCTGAGGATCTTTGCCATGAGACCGGCGGAAATCACTTCTCCGGAGTGAACAGGCGCCACTGTGGATCGCCCGTCCTCATGCCTCGAATAGTGATGGTCGCCTCTTGCCCGCACCGTTTGGAAGCCTGATTTTGCCAGTTTGGAGATCAAAGCCCTTCCGGTTAAAACAGGGAGTTTGCTCATGCCGGAATCTTAACCTGTTGGACGCCGATGAAGTCCAATGGCTCGAAGCCCCCTTCAACCTCCATGCAAAGCTCTATGGCCTCGATTATCCTGCTGTTTAGCTCGTCGAGCGATTTCGCCCGGGTGTGGCGAAGGCGAGAAGTCAGGCGTTCTAAAAGAATTTTCGAAAACTGTAAATCACAAGAAATATTCCGACGCTTGACAACTCAAAATGGAATCATATACTTTTTAACGGGCCTAAATAGAGAAATTGCTCTATATTCCCAAGGCATTCAATTATGGCTCTCCATACGCGCCTCGGAAAGAAGATGATGATCCGCATACCGAATATCAAAGAACAGCATGGTAAAAATATTCGAAAGGAGAATGCGGAATGAAAAACACCGGAAAAAGAAGCTGTGCCCTGTTGCGGTTCTTTGTCGCGGCATGTCTTGTCCTCCCGGTTCAGCCTGCAACGCCTTGCTTCGCGGATCTGGCCGCGGATCGTTATTCCTATTTCGAGGACCTGCCATTATTCAACCCATTGACGCCGCTTGAACCCGACGAGATGAGGATTACCTTCATGGGTTCGATGATTCCGCTGCCCGTGCGCCTTGCTCAGGCGGAGATGAGCGTTTTCGTCGAAACGGGGTGGGTTCCGGACCTGTCGGACAGCTATTATCACGGCAAACCGGCGGACCAGTTCATCTTCGACATGGGTGCCGGAACTTCGGCGAACTACGCCGCCACGAAGGTCGGTTACCGGAGGATGGACAAGATTTTCATAAACCACCTGCACGCCGACCACATGAACGACCTGATCCACACCTACTGTTTCGGCCCCTCCAGCGACCGGAAGTCGCCCCTCTACGTGTGGGGTTCGAAGCCCTCGGGGGTCGAGGACCCCGCCGGGAGCGGGGGCGGCTCGGGCGGATGCAATACGGTTGCTCGGCCGCTCTATCATGACGACGGGGTGAAAGCGTTCTGCGCTCACATCCGGGAGGCGATGAGGTGGCATACGGAGAGCTTCGGTTTTCAGGGGACCAGTTATGCGGGGTATGCGCCCCCGACAAAAAGCGGCTGGGGACTGCCTCACGACCCTGTTCCGGTAGGAAACGACGATCCTCGCGACGCTTACGCCCTTGTCCCTATCGAGCTTGACTGGAAGAAGGTCGGGGGGGTTGCGTACGACAACCGGGCGACCGGCGTCAAAATAACCCATTTCCCGGTCATTCACTGCCGCAAGGGAGCTATGGGCTACAAGCTGGAATGGACTCATGGGAGCAATACTCTGTCAATGATCTACACAAGCGACACAAAACCCGAGGTCAACTGCATAGAACAAGCCAAAAACAACGGTGCCGGCGTGGACGTCTTCATCCATGAGATGGTGGTCCCCCCCTCCGTGTGGGCCTACAAGAACATGGGGCTTGACAAGGTGCCGGCACCGGGCGAACCCGGCTACGCAGAGTTCCAGAGAACCGTTGCGGGTCTGACGCGGGTTCAAAACAGCTCTCATACGTCTCAAGGGGCTTTCGGCCACATTTTGAGCCGTATCGACCCGCACCCCCGGCTGACGGTGGCGACTCACTTCCCGGTGGCCGACGACACGGTGGAAAGCGCGTTCAACTCCGTCAGGAATCACTGCGATTGGGTAGTGATGGACAAAGACAACGGCAACTTTGTATTCTCCTTCGACCTGATGGTTCTTAGAGTCTTCCCCGACAGGATGATTCAATGCCGGGCGGACGCGTCCAGGTTTGCTTTCAACCCCCCCGTGAGGCTGCCTGAAGGAATAATGACGCCGAAATACCACAACAGCGACGGCACGGGAGACCCGTACGCGCAAATAGATATTTCGGCCGAAATCCCGTCAAAAAATGCGGACGGGACTGAAAACTACAGGGAGGACGGCTACTGATTCGCCGTAAGCTGCGCGCATTGAGGCCGCCGAAAGCTCCAGGCGTTTGAAAGAGGGGGTTAAGGGCCGACGGCTTTACGCTACGGATCAAGCCCGGCGTAGGCCACAGCCAGCCTGGCCGCGACCCGCGCGTTGTTGTAGACCAACTGCTTGTTGGCGCTCAGGCTTCTGCCCTCAGTGACCTCGTTCAGGCGAGCGAGGATGAAGGGGGTGATCTCCTTGCCTCGCACACCGCGGGCCTCGGCCGTCTGAATCGCCTCCTCGATGCTGTGCGAGATCAGCGCAGGGTCCATCTCGTGCTCCTTCGGGATTGGGTTAGCGACCACGATGCCGCCCGACAGCCCGAGAGACCACTTGAGGCGCATGACGCGCGCGATATCGCGGACGTCGTCGGCGCGCTCGTCCACAGGGAAGCCGCCGTCGCGGACGTAGAAGGCCGGGAATGCGTCCGTGCCGTAGCCGATCACCGGCACGCCGTGGGTCTCAAGCACTTCAAGCGTAAGGCCGATGTCCAGGATCGACTTCGCCCCCGCGCAGATCACCGCAAGTGGCGTGCGGGCAAGCTCCATCAGGTCGGCCGATATGTCGAAGGTCTGCTGCGCCCCCCTGTGCACACCCCCGATGCCGCCGGTTGCGAAGACCCGCACCCCAGCGAGCGACGCGCCTATCATCGTGCTTGCCACGGTAGTCGCGCCGTCCTCGCCGCTTGCCAGCACCATCGGCAGGTCGCGCCTGCTCACCTTGCGGACTCCGGACGAGCGTCCCATGTGCTCCAGCTCCTCGTCGACGAGCCCTACACGGATCACGCCTCCGATTATCGCGATCGTTGCTGGCGTCGCGCCCTCCGCTCGGATGATTCGCTCGCAGGTGCGCGCGCTCTCCACGTTCTCCGGGTAGGGCATTCCGTGGCTGATGATCGTGGACTCCAGAGCAACGACAGCCCTTCCCTCCGAGAGCGCCGTAGCCACCTCCGGCGACGCCTTTACACTATCCTTTATCATGCTCTCGTCCATCATCGGACTCTCCCTTCGTGTACAACTCCGCGCCGACGGACTCCACCGCCGACACGCTCATAAGCTCGCTCACTGCCCCGGCGCTCGCCAAGGTCAGTGCCGAGGCCCGCGACGCGAAGCGCGCCGACCTATCCATCCCCCAGCCGCATAGCTCCCCGTAGACCACCGCCGCAGTGAACGAATCCCCCGCGCCCGTGGCGTTCACGGGCTTCACAGGAACCGCCGGGACCCTCCCGCACTCCTCCGGGGAAGCGTAAAATGCACCCTCCGCGCCGAGCGTGATGTAGACCTTCCGCACGCCTCGGGCGAGGATGCGCCGCGCCGCCTCGTGCAGGTCTCCGTCGGAGTCGATCTCCACCCCGGACAGGCACGAGGCCTCAAGCCTGTTCATCTTCACGCAGTGGAAGCGCCCGATAAGACGCTCCATGCGGCAGCACTTGCCTATCGACACAGGGTCCACGAAGACCCTCGGGCACAGGTCCAGCAGGCTCGCGAGCGCTCCCTCCGAAAGACAAGCGTCCGCGACCGCGAGGGCCGCGCCCGACAGAAGTGGCGCGCGTTCGCCCAGACGAACATCAGTCAGCTCGTCCAGGATGCTCATGTCCGACAGGGCCAGCGCCATGTCGCCGCTCTCGTCCATTATAGCCATGTATACGGAGGACGAGCGCCCCGGCAGCAGCAGTGAATGTTCAAGCCCTACCCCGGCAAGGTCGCAGGAGGCGCGGATCGCGCTCCCTCCCGCGTCGTCCCCGAGAGCCGTCACAAGCGACACCGACACCCCCAGGCGCGCCAGGTTTTCGGCGATGTTTCTCCCCACCCCGCCCGGACGGCTCTCCACCCTCCCCGGGTTCGAGTCGCGCGCGACCAGCGCAGCGTCGGTGAAGCCCATGATGTCCAGATTGGCCGCGCCAACGACGACGACGCGGCGTGTGCGATCGTTCAAATCCCAACCCTCGCCTTCCGCTCCGAATCGAGCGGCCCCGCCGAGGGGTCCGCTCGCGGTAATGATACACTATTGACGGGGATGGAAGGATGCCCGACCGCTGAAAGCCGGGCGTCGAGAAGAGAGAGAAGGGAAGTGTGAGGATTGCGCGCTCAACCTGTGGAAAACAGCATAAATGTTGGAGATGCGGAACTTAGAAGATTCATGGAGCAGGCTCTTGAGAGCCTTGGCGTCCCTCAGGAGGACGCACGGATATCAGCAGACGTGCTCCTTGAGGCCGACCTGCGTGGTATCGACACCCACGGAATAGGGCGTCTGTGGATCTATGTCGGGCGTCTGAAGGCCGGGAGCCAGGCTCCCTCCAGCACCATCGAGGTCGTCGAGGAGGGCCCCGGTACTGCGCTGGTAGACGGCGGAGGCGGCATGGGACACGTCGTCTCCTCGAAGGTCATGGACGAGCTCGTCATAAGAAAGGCACGGGAGAACGGCATCGCCGGGGTGGCCGTCCGCAACTCCAGCCACTTCGGCTTCGCGGGCTACTACCCCCTCATGGCTGCGGAGCATGGCATGATAGGCATGGCCTTCACCAACGCGCGCCCGTCCATATGCCCCACCTTCGGCACGGAGCCGATGCTGGGCACTAATCCCATAGCCTTCGGTGCGCCCTCGGACATGGAGTTCCCCTTCCTGTTCGACGGCGCCACCTCCATCATCCATCGCGGCACAGTAGAACTCTTCGAGCGCATAGAGCGCCCTCTGGCGGAGGGTCTCGTTATCGGCCCGTCCGGGGAGTCGCTAACCGATCCAGCCGCGATCCTGCAGGGGATGCTTGAGGACCGGGCCGCTCTGCTGCCTATCGGCGGAAGGGGTGAGGAAACAGGAGGACACAAGGGGTACGGTCTGGCCATAATGGTCGAGATACTCTCCGCCGCGCTGCAAAACGGCCCCTACCTCAAGCAGGTGACCGGCGTCGGGATGGGGCACTTCCTGCTCGCCATTGACGTCACCCGCTTCGTCCCGCTCGACCTGTTCCGCTCCGTGACCGGCAATATCCTCCGCGACCTGATGAACTCTCGCAAGGAGCCGGGCCGAGAGCGCATCTACGTTCCCGGCGAGAAGGAGCACATAATGAGGGAGCAGCGCCTGAGGACGGGAGTCCCCCTGCCCCCGGAGCTGGTGAAGAGGCTTGAAGCGATGGCCGACGATTTGGGGATAAGGCGGTTGGAGGTGTAGGTTCGATTAAAGACAATTGCGGGAAGATAGGTCGCCTGCTTCACGGCCGGGGGCGTGCCGCATAAGCGAACGACTAGGCTTGCTTCGCTTCGCCTGCTTGCCCCTCGTCGCTTCGCTCCTCGGGATAAGCGATCGACACGAACGGAAAAACCGCCCGTTCGGTCGCCTGCTTATTTCTCCGAGGCCGCCGGGTAGCCGTAGCCGGCGGTCGCTTTTTTGACAGCGTCCAGCACTGCTCCTTCGACCGCTCTTGCTGCGAGAGCTCCGATTCCGTTGATATCGGCGTCTATGTCTCCTGTCGAGAGGGCGAAGATGGTGTCGCCGTCGACCATGGTGTGAGCGGGACGCATCGTGCGCGCGAGGCCGTCGTGGGCCATGGACGCGATTTTCCGGGCCCGGGCCTTGGTGAGTCTCGCGTTGGTGGCTACCACGCCGATAGTCGTGTTACCCGCGAAGAGGTCTCTTCTACTATCGCACGAGCGGATCAGCTCTTGCTCTGTGTCGAGAAAGCGGCGCTGCTCCCTGTCCCAGGCTCCGGCTACAATCCTTCCCGTGTCCGGGTCGATGATATCCCCCAGACAGTTGACGGCGATCAGAGCGCCTGCTTTCAGGTTGCCCGACTTGAATGCGCATGCGCCTATCCCGCCGCGCATGGCGTGATCCATTCCAAGGAGCTTGCCCACGGTCGCTCCGGTTCCAGCTCCCACCGAGCCGCATCCGGGAGTGAATGAAGGATCCAGGGCGTTCTCCACCGCTCTGCGGCCCATGGCCCGGTCGGGGCGAGCTCGCCAGTCTCCGCAGGCGAGGTCGAAGAGCACGGCGGAGCAGACGATCGGGACCCTGGTCACTCCAACGTCGAAGCCGATGTCGCGCTGCTCGAGCAGCTCCATTACGCCCGAGGCGGCGTCCAGTCCGAACGCGCTTCCTCCTGCGAGAACCACGGCGTGGATCTTTTCTACAAGATTCGAAGGGTCGAGCAGATCCGTCTCCCTGGTACCCGGGGCGCCGCCGCGCACGTCGACGCCAGCTATAGCGCCATCTTCGCAGACGATGACCGTGCACCCAGTTCCCGCGTCGTAATTCTGATCGTGACCGACCTCAAGGCCGGGAATATCGAAGAAGGAGCAAATTTCCATGCTTGTTACGACCTCCTGCGAGTCGTTTTTGAGGGAACACCATCCCGATGACGCCGCCCCCTGTTATCCCGACGACCATCGTCTTGTAACAAAATTATACAGCAGCCGAGGTTCGAATCGATTGAGTCTGATTTGAAACGCTTCAAGCCCTGATTTCTATAACTGAGCCCCTGTGATATTATGTGTTTGAGGTTGAAACAAAGGGTCGAGGGAAGAACGAGACTAAAAAAAGGGGAGTGATTTTTGTGACAAAGTTCAAAGCAGTTGCGGGTTTTGCGGTTCTGGCGATCATGCTGCTTGTCTCCGCGGGTTCGGCGATGGCTTCCGTGTCGGACATCGTCTACTACACGGAGGAATCCTCGCCCACGAACTACATGGGGACTGACGGGGTTCCTACCGGGCATTCCGTGGAAGTGCTGGTCGAGATGTTCAAGAGGACGGGGAGCGACCTGACGGCGAAGGACGTGCAGATAGTCCCGTGGGCGAGGGGGTACAACGAGGTTCAGAACACTCCGAACACCTGCCTCTTCTCGATGGCACGGATAGAGGCGAGGATTCCTCTTTTCAAGTGGGTGGGCCCGGTGCTGACGTATGATTTCGATGCCATAGCCCCGAAGAGCAGCGGTATCAAGATCGACTCGATCGAGGATCTGAAGAAGCTGAAAGTCGGAGCTGTCCGGGACGATCTCGGCGAGGCTTTGGCCAAAGAGGCGGGAATCGAGAGTATAGACTCGATAGCGAACAACGAACTGAACGTTAAAAAGCTCAACGAAGGCAGAATCGATGTCTGGGTTTACGCTAAAAACAGCGCTATGCTGGTAGTCAAGGACATGGGTCTGAACCCGGACGACTACGAGTCCGTGTGGAACCTGAGCCGGAGCGAACTCTACTACGCCTTCCACAAGGACGTGGACGACGCCGTGATCGAGGCTTTGCAGAAGGCCCTGGACGAGATAAAGGCGGACGGAACTTGGGAGACGATTTACAATAAGTACTACTAGAGGTGTTTTTCCGATCATTTTCGTGGTGTCGCGAAAATGATCGGGGTTCGGTCGTTATGATCTTGGAAACAAATAGCCCGGGACGGGGAAATCCCCTTCCCGGGCTATTTGTTTTAGTCCTTTCGAGATTTTCCCGAACCTGTTCACGCCTGCGACATTTTGGCGAGGGGCGAAAACTGAAGACAGGGGGCTGCTTTGCGCGGCTTGCAAGAGAAAATGGGCTTGTCTTGCACGGAATTACGCTGTTGATTTCATAAAAAAACGCTTGCATGACAAAATTAATGATACACTATTCGGAGTGAAGGAGTATCCCCTCTTCTTTTTCGGAAGCGGGCTTCTGCGCGGCATATCCACGCGTGCAGCACAATAAGGAAAGCGAGTTGAAATGGAATGAGCGAGACAATGAGTCCGGTGGAAAGCGTTATCCTTGACGAGGAGGCTGCGCGTTCTTTCGAAGTTGTGGGAAGGATCTCTCTTAAAGAGACGCTGGACACGGATTGTTCCGACATACACCTGTTCCCCGCCGCCTCTTCGCTGTCGCTGGATTCCCCGATAACACAGATGACCGGAAGAGTGCGAAAGGGGGGAGTGCTTGGCCCTCTGGTGACCGTGGACATTGACGTGGAGGGCAATCTGCTTGATCTTCTGGCAACCCCGCCAAAGCCCGACTTCTCCGCTAGCCTGACGTCCGGCAGACGAATCAGGGTTGCGGTCCGCTCAACCAGGGCGGGAAGCGCCAAGGAGGTCTTCATCCGCGTTCTACCTGAGAACGTTCCGCCAGCGTTCAGCGCCCTGTCGCGCATGCTGCCGGAGCTGGACGCTCTCACTCCTGGGCTGACTCTGATCTCGGGCATCACTGGGAGCGGCAAATCCACCCTGCTGGCGTCCGTCGCGCTCCGTCACCTGGCGCTTGGTGCGCACGTGGTCACCGTCGAGGATCCGATAGAGTACCATATTCGTTCCTCGGGGACACCTGGCTACTCCTCTCAGAGAGAGGTGGGAGTTGACATCCCGGACTTCGCCTCGGGAGTGAAAATGTCATTGCGCGAGGACCCCGACACCATCATCGTAGGAGAGGTCAGAGACAGGGAGACCGCAATCGCCACCCTCACGGCAGCGGAGACGGGGCACTCGGTGCTGGCCACGGTCCACGCCGGAGGGTGCTTCGGGACGGTCGACCGCTTTCTGTCGCTGATCGGCGGAGAGGAGTTCGAGGCCATGCGCCTTGCAGGGAGCTATCTATGCGGAATCCACGTCTCCTCTAGAGCCGTTAAGGATATGGACGAACAGCCGTATGTCGAGCGGACCTACGAGATCTTCCGAAGCAACGACGCTGCCCGAACTCATATTCGCGAGCGCTCCGCACACAGGCTGTGGCAGGCCAGGCTGGGAACATCCGAAAAAGACTGGAAGCTGTCCATCCGCTGCAACAACTGACGAGGAAAAGTAGCTAATTTGCAGGTCGTTGAAATGGGAGACGGCGTGCCCTATCTGCAGGGTGCGCAGTCTCCCGTTGCTATTTCTTATTCTCATAAGCGGTCTTGATTTCAAAAGGTTAAATAAAGACAATGACTATATACTCTTTATCGAATCCAGATGCGAGGTGTTCTGCGATATTGGACGACACTCCCCTGCCATACAGCACTACCCCGGTTGAAAATACGATCTGCTCTCGAGAGAAAAAACGCTTTACACCTATCCGTTGGAGTGGGATAATTTCAATTAATAGTAGGCTCATGATCGATTTGGTACCATCGATTTAGATGCGTGTAGCGTGACGCGATGTACGGCACGTGCAGCTTATCTGCTCTGCAGTGCTTGAGGTGAATGAGCAGGGGTAAATTTGGCTCATCTATTATTTACTTTTAGGAGGCAAGATTTTGAAATCTCTATTGGCAAAGCGCACGAAAGAAACCCTGTCCAGTCTTCTTCTCCTATCATTTTTACTGGTTGCCACTCTTCCCTGCTCGGCCGTGGCCAGCTCACCGACGCCAAACCCGTTCCTCTCCTCTCCTCTGTACGGAATAACCCACTTTGACTCGTCGCAGAGCGACTCAATGCCGTACAGCCCCCCAAGGGATACTTTCTACGTAGACCCGTCGATCCAGCCTATCGTCCATGGAGGCCCGGTTAACATCATCACACTGGCATCGACCGACCCGGACTATATGTGGGCGTCGGGCCACGACCGGGTAAGCTACGTCTACAAGAAGAACGGAGCTTGGAAGGTGGTGGCGACCTACGAGGCCCTGGCCGACGCGACCAACGGCCTTCTGCCGCCTATACCCGACGAGAAATTCCGCGAGTTCGGCCTATCCACCGCCGTGGGGAAGAGCGTAGCGGAGATGGACAGCTATCTGAAGAGCCTCTGGGGTGAGAACTACAGGGCTCGCTTCGGAAACGGCTCGTACTCTGTCGTGGACAGAGACAACGTTTTGTACGCGAACTACGGAAACGGGCTTTACGCCTTCGCGTTGAGGAACCCTCGCGACCCGTCTGCAGGCATCGTGGTGAAGCACAAGATAGCGGACGTAGTAGAGGAGATCCAGGGCGCGGCCGCGCATGCGGAGTCCTCACCTTCGATCGCACCCACCGGTACGCGGTTGTTCGGCCTTTCAATGACCTATGACGGACGCCTGGTGGTCACGTTCAGCAACGGCCTGGCGGTGATACGAAGGAATTTCGATCTCTCCGACATGGCCTTTTATGCATTCGGGGCGGATGAGTACGTCAGCAATTCCATGGCCGTCGACGAGAAAAACGGTATGTACATAGCGAGCAACAAGCTGATGCGCAAGCTTGTCTGGACGGGAACCGCGATCTCCGACAGAGAGGAGGACGGAGCATGGGTCAGCCTTTATGACGTTGCCGACTCACTGCCTCCTATAATCAAGTTTGACAACGGCACAGGGTCAACTCCCACATTGATGGGTTTCGGCGACGATCCGTACAAGCTGGTGGTGATAACGGACGGCGCCAAGCGAATGAAGCTGGTTGCCTTCTGGCGCGACGAGATCCCTCTGGGGTTTGAACAGAAGCCGGGGACCGCATCCAGGCGTATCGCGGGACAGATCCCTGTTACGTGCGGGCTTCGCTCTCCCCTGCCCGAGTGGATTCAGACGGAGCAGTCGGTGGTCGTTTCCGGGTACGGCGCATTCGTCGTAAACAATATGCCGACAACGGTGGATCCTGAATTGCAGGCCGCGAATAAGATCTTGGAGGTCGCTCTGATGGGGCCCGCCTACCCCGGACCGAAGGGCGTGGAGCGCTTCGAGTGGGATACCAGGCTTGGAGAGTGGCGCTCCGTCTGGCGCAGGCCCGACGTGTCGTCCACGAGCATGGTCCCGGTTAACGGGCAGGCAGACCCGATGGCGCTGGTCAACGGTTACTACGAAAAAAGCGGCTGGGAGGTCACGGGAATGGACTGGGGTACTGGCGAGACGGCCTTCCGGGCGGTTTTCGGCCAGAAGAACCTTGGCAACGGCGCATACGCGATAGTACAGATGCTGTCGAACGAGCACCTGCTTTTCAACTCCATGGTAGGCCCTTTCCTGGTAAGGCTGACGGAGGATGACGACGGAGGCTGCAACGTTACCGGTGCTGCCGGGTTCGCTCTTCCTGCTCTGCTGCTGATCGCACCGCTTTTGATTGCCCTGAGGGGCAGGAAGTAAACTCGACCGGGAGATAGATAGGTCGACGAAGGACAGAAACAGGATGCCCGGGGCGTAATTGGGTCGCCCCGGGCAGTTCGCTAGGTCAGAGCGAGCGCCGCCGCCCCTATGATCGGGGCGTCAGAACCCAGAGTACTAGTTCGCAGGTCTAGGTATTCACGGTATGGTGGTGCCAGATAGGAGATAACATTGGGTCTGAGTGCGTCAATAAGCCCCTCTCCCTGGCTGAGGCCTCCTCCAAGTATGACGGCCTGGGGATCCAGAAGCTGGATTATGGAGGCGATCCCCCTGCCCAGATGGTCGAGCCATCTCGTCCAGAGCGGGGAGACGGTCTCCTCATGCCTGCGGATCCAGAGCCTTTTCAGGTCAGGTTCAAGCCCCATCCCTTTCGCCTGACGCTCTAATGCGTCCGCCCCGCTGACTGCCTCCATGTGGCCGCGCGAAGTGCACCCGCAAGGCTCGGTTGTGCCTGTGACAATATGGCCGGGCTCTGCCGCCATGCCGTGAAAGCCCTTGAGTATCTCACCGCTAATTACTATGCCGCCACCTATGCCAGTCCCCAGGGTAAGCAGCACATAGTCGGTCATTCCTCGTGCCGCCCCACCCCATCCCTCGCCTAGAGCATAACAGTTCGCATCGTTCTCGATCTTTACGGGGCGTCCGAGGATAGTCGAGAGCGTACTGCGGACTGGAAGGCCGTTCCAGCCGGTGAAGTTTGGCAGAAGAAGCGTGACCTCCCTCTCTTTGTCCAGCACACCGGGTATCCCGACTCCAACGGGAAGCTTCGCGTCCGAGCCAAGCTTTTCCGCCATTGAGGCGATCTGCTCTATCGCCATCCGGGGCTCGCGACCCGACGTCGGTTCAGAGATGCGTTCCAGAATATGTCCATCCTCCACAAGGGCCGCTGCGATGTTGTGACCTCCGAGGTCGACACCGATGGCCCTCACGGCTATTTTCCCTCTACATGCTGGCGTTGAAGGGTTGATCGCCTGTGGATCATCGGGCCGGTGAGCACGTAGACGAGGCAGCCGAATACCAGGATGGTGGCTATCCAGGCCGCGTAAACATCGCTCAACGCCCAGAGAAGCAGCACTACGAGCACCGCCGGAGCGAAGAAGCGCACTTTGTTTGAGGGCTTGGGGTAGCGCAGGTTCGAGAGCTGCAATGAGATCATCACCAGGATGAAGAACTGGAAGACTATGGAGATCGGTCCGGTCACTAGGATATGGGCGTCCGGATACATTATCTGCGCGGCGAAGGCAGATAGTGCAATCCAGGAGGAGTTCACCGTTATTGGAAGACCGATGAAACCTCCCTGCCCTCGCAACGGGTCCTTGAGACGAAAGCGTGAGAGGCGAAGGGCACCGGAGAAGACTATCGACGAGGGAAGTATGGTTCTCCAAAAGGGGCTCGGACCGTGTAGAAGCATCACGTACAGAAGAACGGCCGGGGCCACGCCGAAGGCGAGAAAGTCAACGAAGGTGTCTAGCTCCGCGCCGAAATCAGTGGTCCCCTTGAGCCATCGTGCGACGTTACCGTCGAGTCCGTCCAGTATCAGCGCCAGCATAATATACTGGGCCGAACGGGCGAGGAGTGCAGGAGCTGCCAGCCTCATGGCCTCCAGAGTAGAGAGGATGGAGGCGAAACCAAAAAAGAGCGCGGACAGTGTAACCATTGTGGGCACTATCCGCCTCCAGTTGGCTATGATTCTAAGTCTCTGTACCTGCTGTACTTTCATGCTACTTTCCCTTTCTGACGAGACGCGCTATAACGGTCTCTCCTGCCGTGACCTGGTCGCCAATCTTCGCGACCATCTTGATGTCATCCTTCGGGAAGTACATGTCAAGCCTCGACCCGAACTTCATCATTCCAAAGCGTCCACCCTGCTCCGCTACGGTCATCTTGTCAGATCTGGGCCAGTAGACAACCCGTCGGCAGACCGGGCCGACTATCTGCCTGATAAGACAGGAAGTATCCTCGTTCTTAACGAGGATTGCGTTGTGCTGGTTGACGTCGGAGGACTTTTCGTCGAAGGTGAAGAGTCTTTTCCCCGGGAAGTAACCCATGAAGGTCGAGTACCCCCCTATCGGGAAACGATTGACATGGACGTCGAACAGGCTGAGAAATATGCTTATACGTATTGTGTCCTGCTTCAGATAGTCCTTCTCGTAAACCTCCGTCACCTTGGCCAGATTGCCGTTGGCCGCAGCCAGTATTATTCCGGGCTCGGTTGGGACGATCACATCCGGGTCGCGGAAGAAGAAGACCATATACCCCGCCATGACGCCTCCAACCAGCAGTCCCAGAAAGAAGGAGAGTATATTCGAGGTGCCGGAGAGGATCGCGACTCCGTATACAGCTAAACCCGACAACAGAGATGCAAAAAGGAATGGCCTTACTTCCGGCCTAATTTTCATAAATATGCCCCCCAGTTAAAGTATTCTACTCGCACGCCATTATACTCCAGAAAGAGCCGCGGGTCATCTTAGACCGCTGGTACTTTCAACGCGCAACGAGATATCCTGTGTATGAGCGAATGAGGTTAGCCTGTCGAAGCATCTTACTATCTCCATCGCTCCGTCGAGATGCTCGACAAGGGCCGAGCAGCTTTCAATCCAGTCGCCGCAGTTAAAATACTCTATCCCGCGAAAGTTTCGAATTGATGGAGCGTGGATGTGCCCGCAGATTACGCCGTCCAACCCGAAATCCTTCACCATCTTCGCCACACGCTCGTCGTAGTTGCCGAGGAATTTGACGATACTCTTGACCCTGTGCTTGAGGTGCGAGGAGAATGAGCTACTGTCAAAGCCGAAACAGGATCGGAGCGCGCTCAGGCCGGCGTTAAAGTAGAGCGCCAGGTCATAAGCCTTCGCTCCTGCGAAGGCCAGCCAGGTCTTGCGGATAACTGCGGAGTCGAACTCGTGGCCGTGGACCACAAGGTACCGCTTCCCCTCGGGAGAGGAGTGCACTGCATTCTCCCGTATCTCGATACCGGCGAAGGTACGCCCGTGATAAGGCCTCATGAACGCGTCGTGATTGCCTGTAATATACATGACAGGGATGCTCTTTGAGAGCTCCAGGACCTTTCGTATCAGTATGTTCTGCAGGTCAGTTCGCCTGTAGCCTCTCTTTTTACCCCAGCTGTCGAAAATGTCACCTATAAGATATAATCTATCGCATTCAAGCGACCCGAGGAAGGATACAAGGCTCTTCGCCCTGCACCAGCGTGTTCCCAGGTGAATGTCCGAGAGAAAAACCGAACGATACCTCAGGTTGCTCACTCCTTTCAAAACGGTATTATTATACATGGTTCGAAAGAGGCTTCACTACTCCTCTATTGTTCCTGGTTTTATGAGGGTCTTCAGGATGTTCTCAATAAGCTGCTTTTTCACCTGCTCCTCAGGGCTCGCCGTGTTATCCGCACCTGTACCAGTGGGTATCTCGACCGTTATCCTTATCTTGTTCTCAACATTTCTTCCGTGGC